>JAAFIJ010000085.1 GCA_013298675.1 Rhodobacterales bacterium
TCTTGAGCATCCGAAAAGCGCGCCTTTGCCAATAGCCCCGCTTCTTCAAGGTTGACGTAGAGTGTTGCATTGGGATGTGTCAGCAAGGGCAGCAATCGTTCGGCCTTACCGGGCGATGCCGGGGCCACGCGTAGATCCGCACATGAAAACAGCACCGATCCCGCAATATGCGACAACAACCCCTCAGTCAGGTTGCCGTCAAGCGCGATCAGCCCGGCCCAAGGGTGGTCTGGCGTGCCCAAGCGGCCGTCTTGTAGGGGTCGCAATATCTTATCGCCCGCCGCCTCTAGGGAATGGGCATCGGCAATTGCAGCGATCAATCCGTTTGCGCCCTCAATCGCCATATAGCGGTCGGTCGGCAAATCCTCGGACACATAAGCACAGTCGGTTTGCACACCAATGCGCGCGCAAGCGGCGATCAGATCGAGCCCTTCAGCATCGCGGCCGACAGCCGTCAAAACTGACGGCGTCATACCAAACCTGCACATTGTCATAGCGATGTTCATCGCAACGCCGCCCGGCAGCCGCGTGATCCGCCCCGGCACATCGGACCCCGCCCGCATCGATGCCGCAGAGCGCCCAATGATGTCCCACAGGACCGACCCGATGCAAAGAATGTCTGGTTTCATGGGGCGAAGTTTTGCCCGATCCGGGCGCGTTGTGCAAGGGCACCCCATCTTATCTCAAACATGGGTGACAAAGAGGATGACCGACATTTGCCACCAGCATTGAGAAAAGACCCCGAAAACTCGGGCATTTCCCGTGCTATTTGGCCTATTTCCATGCAGCCGGGCCTTGCGATTTGGGTTGGAACACCGTAAAGGGGCGCCACGTCACAGGTGAAGCTTGGTCCTTCGCGGGGAGAAATCCCGCAAAGGTCCGCCGGTTGGACCATCAGGTCTGAAGATGGCTTTGCCGAGGATTAAACCGGAAAAAGGAATATAGCATGGCTCTTCCAGAGTTCTCCATGCGTCAGCTGCTTGAAGCTGGCGTTCACTACGGCCACCAGACTGCGCGTTGGAACCCAAAGATGGGTCCATACATCTACGGTGACCGCAACGGCATCCACATTCTTGACCTGACCCAAACCGTTCCTTTGTTGGACGCGGCTTTGAAACTGGTCCGTGATACTGTCGCCAAGGGCGGCCGCATCCTGTTCGTCGGCACCAAGCGTCAGGCGCAAAAGCCAATTGCCGAGGCCGCAGAGCGTTGCGCGCAGTTTTACATGAACCACCGCTGGTTGGGTGGCACGCTGACCAACTGGAAGACGATCTCGGCCTCGATCCAGCGCTTGAAGCACTTGGACGAAGTTCTGGGGCAGGGCGCAGAAGGCCTGACCAAGAAAGAGCGTCTTGGCATGGAACGCGATCAGGCAAAGCTTCAGGCTTCCCTGGGCGGCATCCGTGAAATGGGCGGCACGCCTGACCTGATTTTCATCGTTGATGTTGGCAAAGAAAACCTGGCAATTCTTGAAGCGCAAAAGCTGGGCATTCCGGTTGTCGGTATCGTGGATACCAACAACTCACCCAAAGGCGTTGACTATGTCATCCCAGGCAACGACGACGCAGCACGCGCAATCGCACTTTATTGCGAGCTGATCGCTCGTGCAGCGCTTGACGGTATGTCGGCTCAGATGGGTGCAGCTGGCATCGATTTGGGCGCGCTTGAAGAAGCACCATCCGAAGAAGCAATCGCTGACGCCTGATTGGTTGTCACATAACCGATACCCGGCGGGAACAGGATCAATTTGCACAATGCAAAATGACGTCCCGCCGGACTCATTTCTTGAACATTCAGGAGACTGAACATGACCGTCACCGCACAAATGGTGAAAGAACTGCGCGACAGCACCGGCGCAGGCATGATGGACGCAAAGAAGGCGTTGGTTGAAACCAATGGTGACATGGAAGCGGCCGTCGATTGGCTGCGCACCAAAGGTCTTGCGAAAGCAGCTAAAAAAGCTGACCGCGTTGCCGCTGAAGGCCTTGTTGGCGTGATCGTTTCGGGCACTCGCGGCGTCGCTGTCGAAGTGAACTCGGAAACCGACTTTGTTGGCAAGAACGCTGACTTCCAGTCGATGGTGCACAACATCACCAAAACCGCCGTTCGCTGCGCAACCGTGGAAGAGTTGAAGACTGCTGACCTTGCTGGCCAGTCCGTCGAAACCGTCATCCAAGAGGCCGTAGCCACCATTGGCGAAAACATGACCCTGCGCCGTATGGCGTCGGTCGAAGGCGATCACGTGGCATGGTATGTCCACAATTCGGTTGCCGACGGCTTGGGCCGCATTGGTGTTTTGGTCGCTGTCAAAGGCACCGACAACGGCATTGCCAAGCAGATCGCGATGCACGTCGCCGCAACCAACCCACTGGCCCTGTCAGAGGCTGATCTTGACCCGGTCGTGGTCGAGCGTGAGCTGGCCGTTCAGACCAGCAAAGCGCTGGAAGAAAACGCAGCTTCCGCCAAGCCAAAGCCAGATGCCGTGATCCAGAACAACATCATCCCAGGTCGGATGAAGAAGTTCTTGGCGGAAAACACGCTGATGGGCCAAATGTTCGTGATGAACCCAGAGATTACCGTGGCACAGGCCGCGAAAGATGCTGGCGTTGAAGTCGTTGGCTTTGTTCGCATGGGTGTGGGCGAAGGTATTGAAAAGAAAGAAGAAGATTTCGCAGCAGAAGTTGCGAAAATGGTTCAAGGCTAAGCCTTTTTCCAAAAAAGTCTCGAGGGGCATTGGGGAAACCCAGTGCCCCTTTTCATTTCGCTTTGGTTGCCAACTTTGGACTCCGCGCGACACAAATGTACAACCGTACAAATTGTAGGAAGTAAAAAAGCGGTGCAACCCTTTTGGGGTCACACCGCTCCGTGCTCACCTCGGGGATGAAAATGAGCACGCGCTAGTTTCAAAGCTCACGCGAAATTGCGCTTACTTTGACAGGGAGAGTGTTTACAAAAACACCGTGTCACAACGAATGGAGCCAGACGGAAATACGTTCCTTACCAATCGCATTGTTCCCAAAAACGGACGTAGCCACCACTTACGGAACCAGATCAGTTTGCTGAAGTTCTTGACCTAACGTAAGTCTGGAATTCCCTACCTTGCGGCGATGCCGAGAGGATTAACCGATGATCCTTCTGCGCTTAGGAAGATCAGATTCATGAGTGTCGCTTTTGCGACAGCTTGCGAAGTTGTCTCAACGCACAACGTCTCGCGCGCTAGCTTCAGGTGTTTTTCGACCATAGCTGCCGATACACCCATCAAAAGGGCAACATCCTGGCTGGTTTTACCGTCGGCGACCCATTCTAGCGCCTCACACTGACGCGATGTCAGCCGCCGCCGTCGTCCGCTGATTGGCAGTTGGATAAGCTTTAGGTGCATCATATGCGCAACCGAAAGCATGTCAGACTCATTGTGCTCAAAAATCCGGTCAACATCGACATGGTCCATGCCTGGCGCTGCGATCAACCCCATCGCGCCTTTGGCCCGAGACGACGTCTCTGGAAAGCTGATTGACAGGCCCGCCACGATCCCCATGGCCGCGTTCACCCGCAGCGTTTCCATTTCTTCATCCGTCAACTTGCCTGCAAGGGCAGCCTCACGAATCCAAGTCCAAGTCTTGGCACCGTCATTGTTCTGAACCCAGCGAAACGCTGGCGTCTTGGCGTAAAAACCTTGATTGAAATAGGTATTGGCATATGCAGCGCTGCCCGTGGTCAAAAACATCGCATCATCAGGATCACCAATGTTTTTCGCAGAGCGAAACTTGGTGAAACCATAGTTCACAAGCGGAAAGCCGAGGCCCCTAAAGTAGTCGACCGCGAGTTGCCAGACATGATCTGGTTCGCGTGCTTGTGCGATCTGCATCAGCAGAAACGACAGCGATTCCAATGAATTTCCCCGAAACAAACTTACAAAACATGTGCTCTGTACCTTATGAAAAAATATTAAACCAAACAGTCAATATTTGTCCAGCTTTGGAATGGGCCTCAGGGCAGGGGGATTATGCTGGCATTTGTGTCAAAGCCCGCAAGACGCCCGCAACAGTGCAATGTTCGCACCGTAGGCATCAGGATTTTGGACGGACCCACCGGCAAATACGGCAGAACCGGCAACCAAAACATCGGCACCAGCAGCCACGACAAGCGGTGCCGTTTCAACGGTAACACCGCCGTCAATCTCTATGTGAATGGGTCTGTCGCCGATCATTTTGCGCAGTGTCGCAACCTTTTCAAGCTGTGACATGATAAACTTTTGCCCACCAAACCCGGGATTGACCGTCATCACATTGACCAGATCAATCATGTCCAATGCATTTTCAAGTACGGCGGCAGGTGTGCCGGGATTGATGGCCAATCCAACCTTTTTCCCAAGCTTTCGAATGGTTTGCAACGTTCTGTGAATGTGTGGCCCGGCCTCATAATGTACCGAAATAACATCGGCACCGGCATTGGCAAATGCTTCAAGATAGGCATCTGCTGGCGCAATCATCAGGTGAACATCCATGACACCTTTAATGTGTGGACGAATGGCTGCGCAGGTAGCTGGCCCAAAGGTTATGTTGGGCACAAAATGGCCGTCCATGACATCAACGTGAATCCAATCCGCGCCTTGAATTTCAAGGGCGCGACATTCTGCACCAAAGTTTGCAAAGTCTGCAGATAGTATCGATGGAGCGATCTTTACGGCGCGTGAAAATGTCATGGTCAAGGGTCCGATGCACGATGGAGACATTGGTTTCTTAGCGGGAACTGCCGAGCACTTCCACCCACATCTATGTTATACATTACATAATATTGATTATCGGATAATCATGCGCCCACGCTCAGATTAAATTCTACTTGCAGAGCGCAATCGGATTGCACCCTTTGGCCCCCGCAGCTATACAACGCAAAGTTTGCACCCGTAGCTCAGCTGGATAGAGCGCTGCCCTCCGAAGGCAGAGGCCACACGTTCGAATCGTGTCGGGTGCACCAAAATCCCAGCCCTAGTTGAACAACTCGTGGCACAGCTCTAGTGCTGAAATCAGCGAATCGACTTCTTCGGTGGTGTTGTACATCGCAAAGGACGCGCGGCACGTCGCACCCACGCCCAAGTATTGCATCAACGGCATCGCGCAATGAGTTCCGGCCCGCACCGCAATGCCGCGTTTGTCCAGAACTGTGGAGATGTCATGGGCATGGGCCGCACCATCCATGCTGAACGAGAATATCGCGCCTTTGGTCGCCGACTGCCCCTGAACGTGCAGCCAGTTCAAACCCTGAAGGCGGCTTTGCGCATAGTCACGCAAGACGCGCTCTTGTGAGGCAATATTAGCCATCCCAAGGTCCATCAAATAGTCGAGAGCGACACCCAACCCGATTTGCTGCACGATACCCGGTGTACCAGCCTCAAACTTCATCGGTGGGTCATTATACAAAACCGCATCACGGCTGACCTCGCGGATCATATCCCCACCACCCAAAAACGGCTGCATCTGCAACTGTCTGTCGCGGCGAATATACATCGCGCCCGATCCGGACGGCCCATAAAGCTTATGCCCTGTGATCGCGTAGAAATCGCAGCCGATATCTTGCACATCCACAGGTTGGTGAACCGCAGCCTGTGAGCCATCGATCAGGACGGGGACCCCCTTCTCTCTTGCGCCATGGCAGATCTTTTTGACGTCCACGACCGTGCCCAAAACGTTGGACATATGCGTCACGGCAATCAGTTTGGTGCGCGGACTGATGGCGGCCAACACCGCCTCTGGGTCCAGATCACCATTGGCGTCGGTTTCAACCCATTTCAGAACCACACCTTGGCGTTCACGCAAAAAGTGCCACGGCACGATGTTGGCGTGGTGTTCCATGATTGACAGGATGATCTCATCCCCTGCCCTAAGGCGCGGTGCAGCCCAGGCGTAAGAAATCAGATTTATGCCTTCGGTGGCGCCAGAGGTGAAAACGATCTCGCTCTCAGCGCCCGCGTTCAGGAATTTTGCGATGATGCCTCGCACCGCCTCATATTTGTCTGTCGCCAAATTGGACAGATAGTGCAGACCGCGGTGCACATTCGCATATTCATGCGAATAGGCTTGTGTGACAGCGTCGATCACCACTTGGGGTTTTTGGGCAGAGGCCCCGTTATCCAAATAGATCAAGGGCTTATTGTTTACTTGACGCGACAGAATTGGAAAATCCGCGCGCAACTTGCTGACATCAAGCATTGGTAGGCCCTGCCCCTGTGATAATTCCAGCGCTTTGCAGCACGATCAAGATCAGCGCCAAGATCAAGGAAACCGCAAAACCTGAGGCAAGGACGCCCAGAAGCACTTTCCAGATCGCTTGAAACCCGTGCAATTCAGCGATGAAATGGCACAGCACCCAAAAGAAAATCAACACAGTAAAGAGGCCAAAACTGATGCCGAGCGTGGGCAAGGCAAGGGAAATCAGAACTTGCAAAACCTGAATTGCGGTAAAAACCACCTCAAACCACACAATCAGCGCTGTGGCATCAGCCAAGCTGCCAGTGCCGCCAAATTGCCGCCCAATGACAAACACCAGAAGCGCCGCTATGGCCAAAGCCACAAATTGCACGGCAGCCAATGCAAATGGCTGTAGCAACAATGCAGGCACCCCGGCTTCGCCGGTCAATGCAAGAACCGTGACGCTGGAAAGCAGAGCCGAGACGATCGAAATCAACAACAGCCCCGTCCAACTGGCCCGCATGTCAAAACCCTGCTCGATCACAGCGCGCGCGCCTTTGCGCGGGTCTTGTAACGTTGCCAGTCCGGCCAAAAGCAGGCGCTCAAAGGTCATGACTGACCACCCTGCCCGGCGCAACGCAGCATCGCCGTCCACATGTAAACAAAACCGAGCCCCGCGATGACTTGTATCGAGGTCAAAGCAGCGCTTTGACCGATCATCCCGGCGGTCAACCCTTGCAACAAGATCACCGGAGCGATCCCGAGCAGCGACGCAAATAGCGCGAGGCGCGCATGATAGGCTGAAATACCCCACCCCCGCCATTTGCTGACCAGCCCGGTCAGGCTCGCCAAAGCATAGCACGGGACGATGAATGCCAACAGACCAAGCCCCGACGCGACGAGGCGCTGCGTCATCGGCACCTCCGGCTGCAACAAGCTGGCGCGTGACATTCCGGGCCATAGTGAAATGAACACCAAAACCAAAAAAGTAATCAACAACGAAAAAGCAAACGGTTCGGATTGCCCGCGCGCCATGTGGCGCTGCATCACCCCGCCCGGCTTGGTCCAGCTTTGGACGATATCCGTTGTCACTGACATTTAACGTGCATGCCGGGAAAGCCAGCCCTCCAGCCGGGATTGGATATCGGCAGCGATGGCCTCGTCTTCAATCTCTGCAATGGTTTCTGCAAGGAACGCCAGCACCAGCAAGGATTGGGCCGCCTGCATGGGAACCCCACGAGAGCGCAGGTAAAACAAGGCCGTCTCGTCTATGGCGCCGGTGGTGGACCCATGCGAGCATTTGACGTCATCAGCATAGATTTCCAATTCCGGCTTGGCCAAAAACTGGCTTTCACCATCCAACAAAAGCGCTTGGCTGATCTGATAGCCGTCGGTCTTTTGCGCGCCCTTCCTGACCAGAATCTTTCCCTGAAAAACCCCAACCGCGCCGTTTTTCAAAACCTTTTTGAACACTTGCCGGCTTTCGCAACGCTCTGCCGCGTGGGTGATGAATACCGTGTCGTCGTGATGAAAATCACCGTCTCCCACAGCAGCGGCGGCCACATGCGCAAAGGCATCGTTGCCGGTCATCTCAACAATCGCCTCGTTGCGGGTCAACCGCCCGTTTGCGGTCAGCGTAAAGGATTTAAAGACCGATGCCTTGCCCAAGCGCGCAAAAATATGGGTGACCGCACGACGTTCATGATCGCGGCCCTGAAGGCGCACATGGTGAAACTGGGCACCATCGCCAACCTCGACCTCCATGACTTTGTTCAGTCTTGCTGCCGCAGGTCCGTTTTCCAAAAGGGTCAGCTCTGCCCCCGACTCTACCTTAATGCAGTGATGGATGTACGCGTCAGAAGTATCTGAATTATGGATATAAATCAGAGAAATTGGTTTTGGCGCTTTTTCCAAAACGCGGATCAAGACACCCTCGGTCGCAAGTGCAGTGTTCAGCGCGGCCAAGGGACGCTCCACCGGGGATTGACCACGATGTTCCAATACACCGTAAAGATCGTGCGCCCAATGATCCCCTACGCTCTGAACCTCGGCCAAACGGCTGATCTCGACACCGCTCAAGGAAAGCGGGTCTGATTGTCCTGCGTCAAACACACCGTCCACGAACACAATCCTGACCCGGTCAATCTGGTCAAATATCGGCGTCTCGTCATGGCTTATAAAGACTGCTGCGGATTTCGGTGCAACGGAACTAAGGCTTGTCGGATCAGTGTACCGCCAGTATTCATCCCGTTTTCCGGGCAAACCCATGGTGGTCAGGCGCGCCAAAGCACCGCTGCGCGCAGACCCAAGCCAACCATCCTCGGCAATCAGGACCCCTTGAAGTTTTTCGGCCAAGGCGTCTTGTTTTGCTTTCGCAAGTGCCATCAGTTCGCCTCCGCCAAAAGCTCGGCATAGCCGTTGTTTTCAACCTCTAGCGCCAGCTCCGGCCCACCTGATTTGATAATCCGGCCCGCTGCCATTATATGCACGACATCAGGTTTGATATGGTCCAGAAGCCGTTGATAATGGGTGATAACTAGGAACGAACGTCCGGCGGCGCGCAGTGCGTTTACACCCTCTGCGACCAGCTTCATCGCATCAACATCAAGCCCAGAATCGGTTTCATCCAAAACACACATTTTGGGTTCCAACATCGCCATCTGCAGGATCTCGTTGCGCTTTTTCTCACCGCCCGAAAAGCCAACATTGACCGGACGCTTCAGCATTTCAGCGTCAATTTTCAGTGTCTTGGCCTTTTCACGGACGACCTTCAGAAACTCACCCGCCGTCATTTCCGCCTCACCACGCGCTTTACGTTGTGCGTTTACGGCCGTGCGCAGAAAGGTCATGTTGCCCACGCCCGGGATTTCAACCGGGTACTGAAACGCCAGGAAGAGGCCCGCCGCAGCCCGAGCCTCTGGCTCCATCTCCAGCAACTCTGCGCCTTCAAGAAGCGCTGATCCTTGGGTCACCTGATATCCATCACGGCCCGAAAGCAC
>JAAFIJ010000086.1 GCA_013298675.1 Rhodobacterales bacterium
CCGGCACATCGTCGGGTATTCCACATTCGCCAACGTAAATTGGGCAGCGCATGACACGGATTTTCATCACAGGCACTGCCGGATTTATCGGCTTTCACTTAGCAAAACTTCTGCTTGCCGAAGGGTTCACGGTCCACGGCTATGACGGGATCTCTGATTACTATGACGTCACTCTAAAGCGGGCGCGCCATCAGATTCTGCTACAGAACCCCAACTTCGCCGCTGTTGAGGCGCAACTGGAAGACGCGGACAGGCTGATGGCTGAATGCCGCGCCTTTAGGCCCGACGTCATTGTGCACCTCGCAGCCCAAGCGGGTGTGCGTTATTCCATCGAAAACCCGCGCGCTTATATCAACAGCAACGTCGTGGGCACCTTTAACGTGATGGAGGCAGCCCGCGATGTGGCTGTCGCGCACCTGCTGATGGCGTCCACTTCATCCATCTATGGCGCCAAAGAAGAGATGCCGTTTCGCGAGTCTGATAAGGTCGATGCACAGCTGACAATGTACGCTGCGACCAAAAAGGCGAATGAGGCGATGGGCCATGCTTGGGCGCATATCCATGAATTGCCCACAACGCTTTTCCGGTTCTTTACCGTCTACGGTCCTTGGGGCAGGCCCGACATGGCGCCGCACAAGTTTACCAAGGGCATTTTGGCAGGCGAGCCGATCGACATCTACAACCACGGCGACATGTGGCGCGACTTTACCTATGTCGAGGATCTGGTGCGCGGAATCAGGCTTTTGATCGATTGTCCGCCTCCCCTGCCAGGCAGCGCCGAAACGCCCATTGCAGGCGACAGCCTGTCGCCCGTCGCCCCCTACCGCGTCGTCAATATCGGCAATTCCCAAAAAGTGCGCCTGATGGACTTTATAGAGGCGATTGAACACGAAACCGGAAAGAAGGCAGTTCGCAATTACATGCCGATGCAAATCGGTGACGTTCCGGCGACTTGGGCAGATGCAAGCCTGCTGCAAACCCTAACAGGATATCAGCCGCAAACCGATTTCCGCCACGGCGTGGCCCAATTGGTCCGATGGTACCGCGACTATTATCAGGTTTGATCCGCCCCCCGCCCGATACCACGCAAGAAAAGATTGGCTTGCATGCGTCGAGGTGTTGCGCCGGGCGCAGAACTGTCCTACATCCCGACACGTTGGCGGGTGGGCAGGCAGGCTATGCGCTGGATTGCAAATCCATGTAGATCGGTTCGATTCCGATACCCGCCTCCAGTTCACCCATATTCGGTCGGTTCACGGCTGCCATCGACGAAAGTTCAAGTTGATTTCATTTGGAAATCGCTCTGCATTCATAGCGATTCACGCCGAGTTTTTTGCGTCCTTAACCGCAGGGTTAAAGGGAATGATCTTGGACGGTCGACCGATGTAGTCGACCTCTACATTGATTTATCTTAGGTCCAATCTAATACGATTTTGCCCGACTGACCTGACCGCATGGTTTCAAACCCTTCGGCATAGTCGGCCACCTTCATGCGGTGCGTGATGACTTTACGCACGTCCAACCCGTTTTCCAACATGGCGATCATCTTGTACCATGTTTCAAAAATCTCTCGCCCATAAACGCCTTTGATTGTGATGGCTTTGAAGACGATCCTGCTCCAATCCACGGGGCTTTTGCCGGGGGGGATGCCCAACATGGCAATGCGCCCGCCCATCACCAGAACGTCAATCATCTGATCCAACGCCTGTTGATTGCCGCTCATTTCCATGCCCACATCGAAACCTTGGTTCATTTTCAGCCGTGCCATCACCTCACGCAAGTCCTCGGTTGCGACATTGACAGGCGTCACATCTGCCACCTCGGCCGCAAGCGCCAAACGGGCCGGGTTCACGTCGGTGATCACCACATGGCGTGCGCCCACGTGACGCGCCACAGCGCCTGCCATGATCCCAATGGGCCCTGCCCCGGTAATCAAAACATCCTCGCCCACCAAATCAAACGACAAGGCGGTGTGGACGGCATTGCCAAGCGGGTCAAGGATCGCACCAATTTCGTCGTCAATCGCATCCGGCAAAGGCACCACATTGAACGCAGGCAGTCGCAGATACTCTGCGAATGCGCCCGGCTCATTCACGCCAATTCCGCGTGTGGCAGGATCAAGGTGAAACTTGCCTGCGCGGCTTTGGCGGCTTTGTTTGCCGATCAAATGCCCCTCACCCGAACAGCGTTGACCGATTTCCAGCCCCTCTACAAGCGCACCCTTGGCCACGATCACGCCCGCAAACTCATGACCCGTCACCAGCCCAACGGGCACGGTTTTGGCCGCCCATTCATCCCAATTCCAGATGTGAATATCTGTGCCGCAGATCCCGGTCTTGTTGACCTTGATCAACACATCCTCTGCCCCGATTTCAGGGGTCGGGCGATTTTCCATCCAAAGGCCCAGTTCGGGGCGTGATTTTACCAGGGCTTTCATGTCAGCGCTCCTACCTCTTTGCCAGCCTCGCGAAAGGCGGCCAATGCGTCGTCCAGATCCGCTGTTGTCAACGCAGCAGACATTTGGGTGCGTATCCGCGCCTTACCTTTGGGAACCACCGGAAAGAAGAATGCCGAAACCATAACGCCCCGCGCATCGAGCGCGCGCGCAAAGGACTGCGCCAATGGCGCATCCCCAAGCATAACCGGGATGATCGGGTGTTCGCCTGCCAACAAAGTGAAACCAGCCTCCTGCAACCCGGCACGCCAATAGGCCGCGTTCTGGGTCAACTGTTGGCGCAACGCGTCAGCGCCTTCAACAATGTCCAACGCAACAATTGCCGCCCCCACCACCGCGGGTGGCAAGGCATTGGAAAACAGATAGGGTCGCGCCCGTTGACGCAACAGATCGATCACGGGTTGCGCACCTGCAATATATCCGCCCAAAGCCCCGCCCAGCGCCTTGCCCAAAGTGCCTGTCATCACATCTATGGTCACGCCGGCATGTGCGGCCGTTCCGCGCCCCTGCGGGCCGATAAAGCCAGTGGCATGGCAATCATCGACCATTGTCAGACAGCCATATCGATCCGCAATCGCCTTGATATCCTTTAGATTGGCCAAATACCCGTCCATCGAGAACACGCCATCGGTCGCAATCATCACGAACCGAGCGCCGTCGGCTTTGGCAGCCTTTACCTGCGCTTCAAGGTCTTGCATGTCATTGTTGGCGTACCGGTAGCGCATGGCTTTGCTGAGACGAATGCCATCAATGATCGATGCATGATTCAAGCTGTCGGAAATCACCGCATCTTGTGGTCCTAGCAGGGTTTCAAACACTGCTGCATTGGCGTCAAAACACGCAGCGAACAGAATTGCGTCTTCAGTCCCCAGAAAAGCGGCAAGCTTCATCTCCAACTGTCGGTGCAAATCTTGGGTCCCGCAAATGAACCGCACCGAAGCCATGCCAAAGCCGTGGCTGTCCATTGCAGACTTGGCTGCCGTCACCAAACGGGGGTCATTTGCCAGCCCCAGATAGTTATTGGCGCACAGATTAAGCATCTGTCGGCCCCCGACCGTCACCCGCGCGGCCTGCGCAGAACTGATCAGTCGTTCCCGCTTCATCAGGCCCTCAGACTCTATTTCAGCCAAAGTCTCTGTAATATGCGTCAAATACTGCGAAGCGTCCGACATGACAGAAATTCCTCCAATTTTACGGAAATTATAGGCAGTTTCGGCGGCAGGTCAAGTTCGGTGAACTACGTGGCAGGTGCAAAGTCACGGATGCAGCACGCAGAAATCATTTTGTCGCGGCGGCGGAACGGCGGCGGGCAAGGTATCGCAAAAAGGAACCGCTCTTTGCCGAGGCGGTGGCAACGTCTAACTGTCTTGAACGATCAAAAGCGCACGGGCGGCGCCCCCTTTGGCGGCAAGCGAATGTGGTCGGTCCGCGGGGTAGCGCGCTGTGTCACCCGGACCCAACAGGCTTTGCTCCTCACCCGAGGTGACAACGACGCTGCCCTCGATGACGGTAAGATGCTCTTTGCAGCCCGGCGAATGGGCCTCGGACAACAAAGACCCGCCCGCAGCAAAAGTCAGATCATAGACCTCATGTTCGCCCACCGCTTCGGCAGGGGACAAAATGCGAATGCGCAAGCCTTCACCACGTCCCGCGATGACAGGGGCGGCAACTGCGCGGATCACTTCAATCCCCGCCTTGGGCTTTCCTTCCAGCAAACCTGCGAAATCGACCTGCAACGCTTGGGTCAGATTCCACAGCGTTGCGACGGTAGGTGAGGATTCGGCACGCTCTATCTGGCTGACCATAGAGCGGCTGACGCCCGAAAGTTTGGCGACTGCATCCAAAGAAAGGCCAAGCGCCTTACGCGCCTCTCGTAAAGAGACGGCGAGTCTGTCGTGGATGTCTGTCCGTGGGTTCATGCCCCTAGTTAAGGCGCACCAACCGGGCGGCGTCAACTCTCAGGTGCCACAATAGGTCACATAGGGGCCAAAGTCTGACGGCGCGGGCAGGCAGTAGGCCTCGCGCCCGGCCGTTGCCCCAAAGGGGTCGCGCACCTGTGCCAACAGCTTTTCAAAGGGTGACATGTCCCCCAGCGTGGCCGCGCGAAGTGCCTCTTCAACCAAATGATTGCGCGGAATGACCGCGGGGTTTGCGAGCCTCAGACGGTCTGTGGCATCAGGGGCCAAGCGCGCGCGCCATCGCACCAGCCAGTGTTTCATCGGATTTTGCTGTGCAAACAGGTTCAGCAAGGTATGATCCTCGGTAACCGCGCCAGCCAACGCCTGCAAAGTACGTGTCCAGTCAACGGCTTGATCCTGCATCAGGCTTAGCAAATCTTGCACCAAGCCCACATCATCCATTTGGGCGCCCAGCAGGCCCAGTTTGCGCCGCATGACATTTAGCCACGCCTCATCATAAGCACTTTGAATGGTGTCCAACGCTTGGTTTGCCAGATCAACCGCCCTGTTCTGATCTGGGTCAATCATGCCCAACATCGATTCCGCAAAACGCGCAAGGTTCCAGCCCAGAATGACCGGCTGATTGGCAAAGGCATAGCGGCCCTGCCTGTCGATCGACGAAAAAACTGCCCCCGGCTCATATGTGTCGATAAAGGCGCAGGGGCCATAGTCGATGGTTTCGCCAGACAAGGCCATATTGTCGGTGTTCATCACACCATGGACAAAACCAACGCCCATCCATTCCGCGATCAGACTGACTTGGCGGCGCATAACTGCATCCCACAGGGCAAGTGCTGGGACCTCGGCCTTTGCTGCATCAGGAAAATGGCGATCGATCGTATAGTCCAGCAACTGTTTCAGTTTATCATCCTCGCCGCGCGCGGCAAAAAACTGAAATGTTCCGACGCGAATATGGCTTGCCGCAATCCGCGCCACAACTGCGCCCGGCACCGGGCCCTGATCGCGCATGATCGTTTCACCCGTGCTCGCAACCCCCAAAACGCGTGTGGTTGGAATGCCAAGCGCCGCCATCGCCTCAGAGATCACATATTCACGCAACATCGGCCCGACCGCAGCCTTACCGTCCCCCCCGCGCGAAAAGGGTGTGCGACCCGAACCCTTCAGTTGCAGATCCCACCGGCGACCATCCGGCCCCAGATGTTCGCCCAGCAAATGCGCCCGGCCGTCGCCAAGCTGCGCAGAAAATCCGCCAAACTGGTGCCCGGCATAGGCCAAGGCAATCGGATCTGCGCCGGATGGAACAGACGCGCCCGAAAACCACTCGCCGCCATGGTCGCGCAACTGGTCAATATCCAAACCTAGCTCGGCCGCCAAAGCCTCATTCAACCCAAGCAAACGGGGGTTCGGTGCGCGGTCCGGCATTTGGCGCAGATAGAATCCCGTCAAGTCGCGGGCATAACTGTTGTCAAAACGAAACGGCATGGGGGCTACCTTTGGGATCACAGTATCATATGGCCGCAGTTGCACCTGAAACAAGCGCCCTGATCTCATCACATGCAAGCCAATGGCACCAAAAGAAATGCACGGCCAAAGGCCGTCTTATGCATTTCTGACTGGTGTAAATGGTCGGGGCGGAGGGATTCGAACTCTCGACCTACGGTACCCAAAACCGTCGCGCTACCAGGCTGCGCTACGCCCCGACTGAGGGCTTACTAGCCCGGTTGAACGGAATTGAAAAGCCGCTAATCGACAGAACATGGCCATTTTGCAGAGTTTTGTTGCACCATCGGGTGGCGGATCTGTGCGCCAGCTGCAATTCCCATCCGTTTTGCCAAACCACCGTTGATTTCCAGCACGAAAGCCACGTCGTCGCCGCCGTCGATCGATGTTTCATCCAAGGGAATCGCATTTGAATGGACCTGCGTGACGGTCCCAGTAGAATCGACAAAGATCATATCGAGGGGAATCAGCGTGTTCTTCATCCAAAAGGCCGAATGTTTTGGAGATTCAAAGACAAAGAGCATCCCCGCCGACATGGGCATGCTCTCGCGGAACATCAGTCCTTTTTGACGCTCTGCCGCGTCATCGGCAATTTCGACGCTAAAACGCTGCTGCCCGGACGGTCCGCGAATATCAAGTGTTTGGGGTAAACAAACGGCAGACACTGGTCCAGACATCAAAAGGAAAACGCAGAAAACGCCCGGACCAAGTTTTTTCATTATCTTAGGGCATAATCCCATGACAGCACCTGCACCGCCATCCGCCCACGCTTACCGTCAACGATTTTCAGCGCAACGGCCTCTCCCGCGATCAAATCGGCAAAGCCAGACTGACGCAGCACTTCGATGTTAATGAACACATCCTCAGCCTTGCCGAAGACATTTGCAAAGCCAAAGCCCTTGGCTTTATCAAACCATTTGATTCGCGCAGGCTCCACCAACAATGCCGCAAGCATCTCGGCAGACGGTTGATCGCTTTCATCAGAAACGCTCACCTCCATGCCTTGAGGCGGCTCGATACTCAAGACTTCAACAGCTTGCGCTCCACGAGCAGTTTTTTGTACGGTTACGGTTATTCCAGCGCCATCAGCGACCGAGCTTTGGCCGAAATTCCGCAAGACATTTGCGTGCAACAAGACGTCAGAATCCAAACCCTCAGCAACAATAAATCCGAAGCCCTTTGCAGGATCAAACCACTTGACTCGGCCTTGAACGGCGACCGGAGCCTCTTCTTCTTCAACCATAGTAAAGGCTATCTCCCCAGATTGAGCCCACATTGCCTGTAATAGGGGGTAAAGACATACCGTATGCAACAGTATTTTCACGAATACGAAGGTTGCGTCGCAACGAAATTTTACTTCGCCGTGTGTTTGTTAAGATTATTCTAAGGGTTCAATCGCCTGATCTGCCAAGAAGTTTCAGTGTCAGGCCGTGTCCATTGGAATCTGTCGTGCAATCGAAATGCTCCGTCCGCCCAGAACTCGATTTCCAAAGGGGCGATTCTAAACCCGCCCCAGAACGGCGGGCGCTTGGGCGAAGTTCCGTGCTGCAGTCCAACTTTGGTCACATCGGCCAATAGTTTTGCGCGCGACGACAACGGTCTGGACTGGTCACTGGCCCAGGCACCAAGGCGCGATTTCAGGCTTCGGCTTTCGTAATAGGCGTCCGCCGCAGGCCCTTGTTCGCGGCTGACAATTCCACGCACTCTGACTTGCCGGCGCAATGACTTCCAATGCATCACGAACGCGGCTTTACCGCTGGCGCTCAGCTCGTGGCCTTTGGCTGACCCGTAATTGGTGTAAAAGACAAAGGCGTCCGCCTCAATGTCCTTGAGCAAAACCATCCGCACATTGGGCAGGCCTCGGGCGTCAACACTGGCCAGCGCAATCGCATTCGGATCGTTGATCTCCTGCAACTCCGCCTCCGCAAGCCAAGCCTTGGCGATGGCAAAGGGGTCATCCCCTGCGAAAATTCCAGTTCTATCCATAGATCGCCTCTCGTCTTTCCATTTATCCACTCTTGGGGGCCACACCCGGCACGCGCCTTTGGCCAAAGCCTGCACCCTTGATGCGAGGCAACCTTTCGCCTACACACCTTCATCAGAACGTAAAAGGTGGGCGGAGGAGGCTGAATGTCAACCGGGCTTATGGCAGGAAAACGCGGACTTATCATGGGCCTTGCCAATGACAAATCCATCGCATGGGGCATCGCACAGGCGCTAGCAGGTCACGGCGCTGAAATCGCGACTTCTTATTCAGGTGACGCGCTAAAAAAGCGGGTTGAACCCTTGATCAACTCCATCGGCATGTCTTTGATGTTCGATTGCGACGTCGGCAATGAAGACTCGATCGACAAGCTGTTTGCCGATCTGGCCGCCGAGTGGGGCAAGATTGACTTTCTGGTTCATGCCATCGGGTTTTCTGACAAGAATGAACTGCGCGGCCGCTATGTCGACACCACCCGCGCGAATTTTCTGAACACCATGGATATCTCGGTGTACTCCTTCACCGCTGTTTGTCAGCGCGCCGCCGCGATGATGAACCCCGGTGGGTCAATGCTGACCCTTACTTATTACGGTGCAGAAAAAGTGATGCCACATTACAATGTGATGGGTGTCGCCAAAGCGGGGCTAGAGGCTTCGGTCAAATATCTGGCCGAAGATCTGGGCAAGGACGGCATTCGCGTCAACGCGATTTCTGCCGGACCGATCAAGACGCTTGCCGCCTCGGGCATCGGCGATTTCCGCTACATCATGAAATGGAATGAACTGAACTCGCCGCTGCGCCGCAATGTCACCCAAGAAGAGGTCGGCAAAGCCGCTCTCTACCTGCTGTCCGATCTTGGCTCGGGGACGACGGGTGAAAACCTTCATGTCGACGCGGGCTATCATGTGGTGGGCATGAAAGCGGTCGACGCGCCTGACATTGACGCGGTGACAGATCGTAAAGGTGGCCAGTGACCGGCGCCAGTTTTCTGGCCGTTGCGGCCTTGCTGACCATGGGCGCCATCAGCCCTGGGCCTGCGGTCTTGATGTCCGCGCGCACGGGCCTGACGGAAGGCATGCGCACCGGGTTCTTTTTGGCCATGGGCATCGGTATTGGCGCGGTTTTCTGGGCGGTTTTGGCGCTCAGCGGCCTTGCCGTCTTGTTCCAAATCGCGCCAACCTTGCTATGGGTCTTCAAAATCGCGGGCGGCCTTTACCTGATCTGGATGGCTGTTCAA
>JAAFIJ010000087.1:0-1617 GCA_013298675.1 Rhodobacterales bacterium
ATCATCGTGGCGGCAGACGGAAAGGTCAGATCTGCGGTCGAGGTCGCCACAATGATTGCATCAATGTCGTCGGCCACCAGCCCTGCATCGGCAAGGGCAGCCAACGCGGCGCGAGCCCCCAGATCGCTGGTCGTTTGGCCTTCGGCTGCATAGTGACGCCGTTCTATGCCTGATCGGCTGCGAATCCATTCGTCTGTCGTATCAACCAGCGTCTCTAGGTCTTTGTTTTCGACGACTCTTTCGGGCAAATAATGCCCAACGCCTTTGACGACAGCGCGTATTGTCATTCTTGTTGCCCTGCGTCAGGTTTGATCATCGCATCATCCTGCCCCGCGACAGCAGTGGATGCAACCCGTCCCGCAAGCCTTTGCAAAAAGTCATTGCTGGCCAACTGGATCGCCAAGGAAATCGCCGCAGCAACCCCTGTTTCATCGGCCGAGCCATGCGATTTGATGACCACGCCATTCAAACCAAGGAAAACCCCACCGTTTACCCGGCGTGGATCAATCCGCTTTTGCAACCTCTTGAGGGAGTTAAGCCCCAGAAGCCCTGCAATTTTTGACATCAGCCCAGCGTTGAACGCTTCTTTCAAGAGGTCGCCGATCAACTTGGCCGTACCTTCACCTGTTTTTAGCGCAATGTTTCCAGTGAACCCGTCAGTGACAATCACGTCCACGCGGTCGGACGGAATATCACCACCCTCCACAAAGCCTACGAATTCATATCCGCCAGCGGCGGCCTCTTGGATCATTCGGTCATGCGCTTCTTTTAGTTCGGCACGACCTTTGTGTTCTTCAGTGCCCACATTCAACAAGCCGATTCTGGGTTTGGACGTGTTCAGCCCAAGGTTGGCATAGGCCGCACCCATGGTGGCGTATTGCAACAGATCTTCGGGGTCAGCTTTAATATCGGCGCCAACATCCAGCATGATGTTAAATCCGCCCGGATTTCGCGACGGCCATAGGCAAGCGATGGCGGGACGGTTCACGCCGGGAAGCTTGCGCAAGCGGATCATCGATACCGCCATCAACGCGCCGGTATTGCCGCAAGACACCGCAGCATTGGCCTTGCCGTCCTTAAGCGAATCAATCGTGCCCCACATCGACGTGCCAGCACCGTGACGCATCACGTTGCTGGGTTTGTCGTGCATGGTGACGACACGTTCGGCATGACAAATTGTCACCCGAGGCGCAATTTGCGGGTGCTTTGCCAACAACGGGGTCAGCTCTGCTTCTTGCCCATGCAGCAGAAAATGCGTTTCAGGGAATGCTGTCGCAGACAAGACAAGACCGGCAACAACAAGTGCCGGTCCACGATCTCCGCCCATAGCATCAACAGAAATTATGATACGATTTGCGTCCAAGTTAGACGGAGTTAAAGGTCCGGTCGCCATGGTGCAAATTGCTGAGGAAACGGATTATGCCGCGTCTTCGTCGGTGTCGACCTTGGCGGTCGCAACGACTTCGCGCGCATCATAATGTCCACAAGATGGGCATACATGGTGCGGACGCTTCAGTTCGCCGCAGTTTGAACAATCCTGTGGATTGCCTGCAACAAGTGCGTCGTGAGAGCGGCGCATGTTGCGACGCGATTTGGTGACTCGGTTCTGCGGGACAG
>JAAFIJ010000087.1:1627-9007 GCA_013298675.1 Rhodobacterales bacterium
CGAATAGTGGGGGACGTATCCCCAGATTATCTTTTGATTTCAGAGAGTTTGGCTGTGCCGGATGGCTTAGGAAAAAACCCTGAATGAGGCGCGGAACATAGCCGTATTTCCGCCCGACGCAACCCCTTTTCTGCCCGGAGGCAAATCAGGTCTCAACCGTTTGGATTTTCGTCCGTTTTCATCTTGATTGCAAGTGCGGCAAGCGACGCAAAAGGCTTTAGATCTGCGTCCATCAGCGGGGCCACACTGGGGGCTGCAAACACGGCTTCGCCCAGTTCAGCGTTTGGTGCACGGGGGTACAGCGGCATCGCGAGGGTCAGTGATTCCATCACAATGGCGACGATATCGATCAATTTCGGCATCGGTTCCGCCGTTTCGTCCATCATCTCGGCCTCTTCTTCTTCAGGCTCCTTGAAATCGCGGATAAAGCGGCGATCAATACTGTCGGACACGGTCGCGGGAACAGGGGCAAGGGTGATAGAGCAGGGTTGAATGATTTTGGCGTTGAATTCGGCCGTCAGATGGAAATCGTGATGGCCGAAAGGGGTAATCTCGCCGTGGCATTTCAGATCGTTCAACGCGATAAGACCCATCTGTGCCGCCATCGCGGCTCGTTCTGCGGCGGTTGGAAGAAACTTGAACCGAGTGGGTTTGCGGCCCGACAGGCCATCGGCACTGAACGACAGAATTGGAAGGGGTGCAGATTTTGTCATGATTTCACCTTTGGACTCGGATCCGCCAAAAGCGAACCCTTCTCTGCGTTCCTTTCTTGAATAGAAGGCCTTCATTCTATAAGCGGAAACGGTGAGTTGGACTAGGCTCGGCGACTTTGACTTGCTTTGCGATAAGGGTCCGGTTGATCCTATGCAAGGGAAAGCATGTTTGGGGCCGATGTATCTGTGCGACATGTGGCCAAGGGATGAGGGTTGAAATGCTGAATGCCAAAAATCCGACAGGTCGTCTTGCGGCGCTGCGGCGCTGGATTGTCGCACTTGGATTGGGGTTTGGCCTTGGTGTCTCTGCCGCCTGTACACCACTTTACAACAATCACGGCTATATTCCCCCCGAACAGGAATTGGCTTTGCTAGAGGTGGGTCGCGATACGCGCGAGACGGTCAAAGCAACCGTGGGCACGCCATCTGCGGCCGGTCTATTGAACGATCACTCGTGGTATTATGTTCAAAGCACTTGGAAGCGGTATGGCCCTTATGCGCCGAGCGAACAAAACCGTCAGGTTTTGGCGATTAGTTTTGATGAAGCGGGCGTCATCAGCAATATCGAACGCTTTGGCCTCGAGCAGGGCAAGATCGTGACTCTGTCGCGCAGGGTCACCGAAAGCACTGTAAAGGGTCAAAGCCTGTTGCGTCAGCTGTTTGGCAACATTGGTAAGATCAATACTGGCGATCTGATGAATTGATCCCGCAGCTTTGAGGCGGCACCTTCAGGTGTTGTCATTCGTTTTGACGCACAAAGTTAAGAGCCACCCCATTGATGCAATAGCGCAGTCCTGTGGGGGCGGGGCCGTCGGGAAACACATGCCCCATATGCGCACCGCATCGATTGCAATGTACTTCGGTGCGGCGTGAAAACCAGCTGTTGTCGACCTGTTCACCGATCATATCAGGGGCAATCGGTGCCCAAAAACTTGGCCAGCCTGTGCCCGAATCAAACTTTTGCGCTTGATGAAAAAGCGGTGCATCGCAGCAGACACAACGGAATTCCCCGGCAATTTTGGGGAAATTATCGTGGCTAAAGGCGCGCTCTGTCCCGTGTTGCCGCGTGACCTTGAACGCAAGGTCTGAAAGCATTGCTTTCCATTCACTGTCCGATTTGGTGACCTTGTCCATCAGGCGTTCCTTTGCGTTGCCCCTTCCATCCAAGCCCGGATTGAAGGTTGCGTCTGTGTTGTCTGAGGTTCAAACTTAGGAATATTCGAACCGAAAACCAAGCCCCGACAGCGTGGTGTCACGGAGACGTTAAGTGCTATTAACCAAAATGGGTCGTTTTACCTGCCGTGCCGCGATCGGTATGCACGACATGGCGCGGTGTCTTGCGCTGCGGGACCTTTGCTTTTCGGGCGCCGGCAACGCACCGGGGGCGCAGCGCGACAGGTTTGATGCGCAGTGCCAGCATTTCATGATTGAAGAGGATGCCTCCCATCAATTGGTATGCTGTTTTCGCCTTATGATTATGACGTCTGGTCTGACGATCGACACGTCTTATTCCGCGCAGTTTTACGATCTTGAGGCCCTGATACTGCAGCGCGAGCCAATCCTTGAACTGGGTCGTTTTTGCGTTGACCCCGGCCGACCTGACCCAGACATATTGCGCTTGGCTTGGGCCCACATCACGCGTTTGGCCGTGGCGGAAAAGGTTGGATTGTTGATGGGCTGCTCGTCCTTTGGGGGTACGGATTGGCGGCCCTATGAGCCGGCTTTTTTGGCTTTGCACCGCGACCACCGTGCACCTGACATCAGCGCGCCGCGTGTCAAAAGCGCGGATTTCATCGACTTTCGAACGTTGGAACCTGCACCAGAACATGCGCTGAACCCAAAGCAAACTGAAACCCTTGCAAAGGATAAGCAAGACGTTTTGCGCGGCATGAGACAAATGCCATCATTGCTGCGGACATATTTGATGATGGGCGGCTGGGTTAGTGATCATGCTGTCATCGATCGGGATTTGGGTACAATTCATGTCTTTACCGCCGTCGAAGTTGCGCGGATACCACCTCCAAGGTTGCGTGCCTTGTTGGCGTTGGCAGGCCAATCTCAGGAATATTGATGGTTTTTGTTGGTAAGTTCTACGAAAGCCCCTTGCCAAGCGTTGACGCCGCCAAACCCATCGCATAGCTGACCGCCATGGCACGCGCACCCCTTCTTCAGCTTTCTGGCATCTCGCTTACTTTTGGCGGCAATCCCATTTTTGACGCGTTGGATCTTGTGGTCCAACCCGGTGACCGGGTGGCCCTTGTGGGCCGCAACGGCTCTGGCAAATCAACTTTGATGAAGGTCATGGCGGGGCTGTCCGAGGCCGATACCGGCGTGCGCGTCGTGGCCCCGGGCGCCCATGTGGGGTACATGGAGCAAGATCCAGATCTGTCCGGGTTCTTGACCTTGGGCGATTATGCCTCGTCTTGCCTGCCCGATGACGAGTTTTACAAAGTGCCGATGGTGGCTGAGGGTTTAAAGTTTAATCCTGAAACATTGGTTGCCAACGCGTCTGGTGGCGAGCGTCGCCGGGCTGCCTTGGCCAAACTGATGGCCGAAGCACCCGAATTGATGCTGTTGGACGAGCCAACCAACCACCTGGATATTCAAGCCATTGAATGGCTTGAGGCTGAATTGTCGACGACACGCACGGCGTTTGTGTTGATCAGCCACGACCGCGCGTTTTTGCGCGCTTTGACCAAAGCTACATTGTGGATCGACCGGGGCCAGATCCGTCGCCGCGAGTCAGGCTTTGACGGTTTTGAAGAATGGCGCGAAACGGTTTGGGCCGAAGAAGACGATGCGCGCCACAAGCTGGACCGCAAGATCAAGGCCGAGGCGAAATGGGCAGTTGAAGGTATTTCGGCACGCCGCAAGCGCAACCAAGGCCGCGTGCGTGCCTTGGCCGCATTGCGGGACGAACGGTCCAGCCAGATCAGGCGTCAGGGCACGGCTGCGCTGGAGTTGGATTCTGGCACCACATCTGGCAAGCGCGTGATCGAGGCCAAGGGATTGGTCAAAATCTTTGGCGACAAGACAATCGTCGACGGCTTTGACTTGCGGGTTTTGCGCGGCGACCGCGTGGCCTTTGTGGGCCCGAACGGGGTTGGCAAAACCACGCTGTTAAAGATGCTCACCGGGGAAATTGCGCCTGACCAAGGCAGCGTGACTTTGGGAACCAATCTGGAAATCGCGGTCTTTGATCAGGCGCGCGCGCAATTGGACCCAGAGGCAACCCTATGGGACAGCCTGACCAATGATCCGTCGATGCGGGTTTCTGGTGCGTCAGATCAGGTGATGGTGCGCGGCACGCCCAAGCATGTCGTGGCCTACCTTAAGGATTTCTTGTTTGATGAACGCCAAGCCCGTGCGCCGGTCAAGTCACTTTCGGGCGGTGAAAAAGCCAGGCTTTTGTTGGCACGCCTGATGGCGCAGCCATCGAACCTGTTGATCATGGACGAACCGACCAACGATCTGGATGTTGAAACCCTTGATTTGTTGCAAGATATTCTGGGCGACTATGACGGCACAGTTCTTTTGGTGTCACATGACCGTGACTTCATCGACCGTATTGCCACCTCTACGGTGGCGCTAGAGGGCAAAGGTCGGGTAACCGCTTATCCGGGTGGTTGGTCGGATTATGTTCGTCAGCGTGTGATCACCGCCGACACCGAAACCTTTGACAACGTTGCAAAGCCTGTGGCCGTGGCTTCTGCGGCGGCTCAGCCGGTTGTCCGGCGGACTGACAGCCTAAGCTTTACCGAGAAAAAGCGGCTCGAAGATTTGCCGGCGGTCATCGGCAAGTTAGAGGCCGAGATTTCAAAACTTTCGGAGTTTTTGGCTGATCCGGAAATGTTCACCAAAGAACCCGCCAAATTCCGCCGCGCCACCGAAGTCATGGCAGAACGGCAAGAAGCTTTGAACAAGGCCGAGTCTGACTGGCTTGCACTAGAGGAACGCGCCGCGAGCTGACGCTCGGGCGCATTAAGCCTGCCTGAACTACCACCGACCGCTGGCACCCCCGCCAGACGATCCGCCGCCGCCAAAACCACCACCGCCGCTGCTGCTTGTCCGGCTTCCCAACGGGGAAATGGCAAAAGTCGTACGGTGATCTCTGCGGCAAGATGCGCAGGTCACAATCTGCGTACCCTGACCAGCAGCGTCTTTGGTCGCGGCGATGTCTACCACACGGCTTCGGCTTTGGCTGCGGGCGCCGCAAGACGGGCAGGCCTGAAACCGCGTGACCAGATCACCGATTTGCCGCCGTCCCAGACTTACAGCAATTGCGCCGGCCACCAGCCCAAAGATGGCAAACGGGAAAACGCGCGTCCAATCAAAGCCGGGTTCAAGCGTTGCGGGCGGCGTGTTCTTTGCAAAAGGTCGTGCGATGCGGTCGATCGTGCCGGTGACGGCGGCCTTTATTCCCGCTGGATAATCGTCACGGCGAAACAACGGCAATACGTCGCTGTCAATTACCCGCTGTGCCAAACCATCATAGACAGGGTTGAATCCGTCGCCCAAGGCAATGCGCATCGCGCGGTCGTCCGACGCAATCAAGATCAGAACGCCATCATTGCGCGCAGGATCCCCGATACCCCAAGTGTTGAACAGTTTTTTGGCATAGCTTTCAATGCTTTGCCCTGCTGCCCCATAGGACTCTATCCGGTCCATCGTGGCCAAGACCACATGGACCCCAGTTGTGGCGCGCGCCTCTTGCAGTTGGGCGGTCAGCTCTGCCTCTTCCGTCACTGACAAAAGATCCGCAAAGTCTGAAACCGTGTCGTTGATTGGTGTGGGCAAGGTCTCGGCGGCGCTCATTCCCGCAAAGATCAGTGGGAAAAGCAACCCTAATGTCAGTTTACGCCACATGTTTCACCTCATCAATTCGCGCACAACAGACGCCACTTGGATCACATCTTCACGCAGACAGTCAAACTGTCCCACTTGAACACGGATGACATAGGCACCGTCATGCTGGGTTTGCGTCAGATAAATCCGACCATCGTCGTTGATTTTGTTCAGCAATGCTTCGGTAAGCGCATCATCCTTCAACGCAAAGGTGAACAGAGATAGCCGGGGTTCTGTTGCGATCCGAACCCCGGGCAACGCGCGTAACGCCTCACAACTTTCACGGGCCCACGCAACGTGGTTGCGAATGCGCTGACGCAATCCCTCTAACCCATAGGCCCGCAAGGTGAACCATAGTTTAAGCGCGCGAAAACGCCGACCCAAAGGCACGGTCCATTCGTTGAAATTCACGATCTCTTCGCGACCAGCCGTTTCAAGGTAGCGGGGCCGAAGGCCAAGCGTCTTTATTTGCGGTGCGGGGTTTTTCAAAAACTGAACGGCGCAGTCAAATTGCGCACCCAACCATTTATGCGGGTTGAAGACGATGGAATCGGCGTCTTGGATACCGTCCCACAAAACGCGGAACTCTGGACAGATCATTGCGGATCCTGCCCAAGCGGCATCAACATGCACCGGCAGGCCCGCGTCATGTGCCACAGCGATGCACTCGGCAATCCGGTCAAATGCCCCAATAGAGGTGCCGCCTGCGCATAAAACCACGCCTGCGGGCAGATGGCCTGCTGCACGGTCGTCGGCTATGGCGGCCGCTAGGGCCGCGGGGTCCATCGCATAGGTTGCATCGGTCGCAATCTTGATCAGGTTTTCTTGGCCAATCCCCGCCACCCGCACCGATTTATCGACAGAGCTGTGGGTCTGCGCACTGGCATAGATCCGTAGCCTTGGTTGCCCAGACAGGCCCGTCAGATTGCCTTGATGCGCCAAGGCCACTTCGCGCATCGTCAAAACTGCGGATAGGGTCGCTGTGGTGGCACTGTCATGGATTGTGCCCGTGAAATCGGCCGGCAGGCCAAGTGCTTGGGCCAGCCATGAAATCATAACTTGCTCTATTTCCGTGACAGCCGGAGAGGTTTGCCACAACATCCCTTGGGCCGCGATCGCATTGGCCAGTTGTTCGGCCAACATGGACGCAGGCGAGGCATTCGCCGGGAAATAGGCGAAAAAGCGGGGGTGTTGCCAATGGGTTATGCCGGGCGGCACGATGCGTTCAAAATCGGCAAAGATACTGTCCATGCTTTCGGCCATCTCTGGCGGGGTGGTGGGCAGTTGGCTCGAAATCGCGCCTGGCGTCAGGGGCGCGCGCACGGGCCTTTGCCGTAAAGAGGCATGATAATCGCGCGACCAGTCAGCGGCGCGTTTGGACCAGTGGTTCAGGTCTTCATGGTTCATCTTCGGCCTCTGCTTGGGTTTGCAACAGGTTAAGCAGGTTGCTTTGCTGCCCGCAATGCCAGCGCCGCGTTACCTGAATTTGCTTGGCCTGCGCCAAATCAAGTGCTAGGTTTGAACTATGAAGAGAACCGGCACCATTTGCATTTGCTGTATTACCCGCTGACATTTGTCGCGCGGGCTCTTCGACTTATTCCCTAAACAGGATCAAGCTGATAGACCCGCGCGGGGACCGCGCGTGTAAAGGCTTGAATATTCGAGGGTTAAGATGACGATCAAACTGCACAACTCTATGACGCGCAAGAAAGAGATTTTTGCGCCGATCGACGACAAAAATGTGCGGATGTATGTCTGCGGCCCCACGGTTTATGACCGCGCGCATTTGGGCAATGGTCGCCCGGTCGTGGTGTTTGATGTG
>JAAFIJ010000088.1 GCA_013298675.1 Rhodobacterales bacterium
CATATCAGGCTCCGCTACAGCTCAAGGCCTCGGGCGGCATCTTCATTGTCGACGACTTGGGTCGACAGTCCGAACCACCCCAAAAGCTGGTCAACCGCTGGATCGTCCCCTTGGAAGAAAGCCGCGATATCCTCGCGTTGCAATCGGGCGAAAAATTTACCGTGCCGTTTGATACCTTGGTGATCTTTTCCACCAACTTTCACCCGAATGAAATCTTCGATGGCGCGGCCCTGCGGCGGATTTTCTTCAAGATTAAGATCGACGGCCCCAATCAGGAAATGTTCCTGAAAATCTTCGCCATGGTCGCCAAGAAAAAGCGGATGCCGCTGGATGAGGCCACGTTGATCCACATGCTCAAAACCAAATATCCCACGATCAACAACAACTTCGCGAACTACCAGCCGACCTACTTGATCGACCAAATGATCGCCACTTGCGAGTTTGAAGGCATCCCCTACCAAATGACGCCTGAACTGCTGGACAAGGCCTGGGGCAACATGTTCGTGGTTCAGGAAACCATCGCCAAATAACCATCGCAAAATTGACCCAAAACCAGGGGCTCCGGCTTCATCTGTTCAAAAATATCCTGCGGGGGAAGGCGGCAATTCATTGCGGCCTTGGGGGTGCAAAACCCCCAAGACACAGCGCCTAGCGCCTCTAAGCGCCAAAAATCCGCAATCCACGCTCGGTGACCAACGCGTCAAGGCGTTGATCAAAGGCATCAATCGGCACCTCGTCCATCTCTTGTGCGCCAAAGGCAAAGCCCACTGCATGAGTTTTTCGCCGCGCCCTCAACTCTTGCAGCGTCCGGTCATAAAACCCGCCACCATAGCCAAGCCGGTAGCCGCGCGCGTCAAATCCTACGAGGGGCACGATCACCACTTCGGGTTCAATCCATGCGCCCTCGGCCGGGATCAACGCGCCAAAACTGCCCGCCTCCATCACCGCATCTTGCGTCCATTCGCGAAACCGCAACGGCTGCCCCGGCCCGATAATCACGGGCACGCAAACAGGTCCTTGATGTGCCCGCATTGCCGCCGCTGGGTCAATCTCGGTGCGCATCGCCATATATCCCGCCAGAGTCAAGCCATTGAAAGAACTAAGATAATCCGCCAACAATTCTGCCGCCTGCCCCTGCCCGGCCGCAAACGCCACCTTTCGAGCCGCAAAGGCTGCTGCGCGCGCCACTGCTTTTGCAGCATCCATTTGTGCATCGTTCATCGACCCGACTCCTATATCAGCACCATGCTTGCCAGCCCAAGGAACACGAAGAACCCGAAAACGTCTGTCAAAGTGGTCACAAAGGTCCCCGAAGACAGTGCCGGATCAAAGCCCGCACGTTCAAGAAACAATGGAACAAGCGTGCCGGCCAAGGCCGCGACAAACTGATTGACGATCATCGCCGCGCCAAGGACCGCCCCAAGCATAGGTGATCCGTAGCCAAGCCAGCCTACAAGGGCCATGATCGCGGCAAAAGCCACACCATTGATCAGCCCCACCACCGCCTCACGTCGCACCACGCGCACCGCGTTAGACGAGGTCAGATCGCGCGTGGCAAGCGCGCGCACCGCGACGGTCAGCGACTGCGTTCCCGCGTTGCCCCCCATAGAGGCCACGATTGGCATCAAGGCCGCCAGCGCCACCAATGCACTGATCGTGCCGGAAAATTGTCCAATCACCAGCGCCGACAAGTTCGCGGCAATCAGGTTTACAAACAGCCAAGGGAAACGCCCCCGCACTGTGTCATAAATTCCGTCCGAAATAGAGCTTTCTTCGCCCACACCCGCAAGCAGCAGCATGTCTTCTTCATGCTCTTCGTCCAACACGTTCATCGCGTCATCAATGGTGATGACCCCGACCAAGCGCCCGCCCGCATCCACCACAGGGCAGGAAATCAAGTGGTACTGGTTGAACATATAGGCGACATCCGCTTCGGCCTCTGTCGCGGTCACAGTTCGGAAACTGTCTTCCAAAATATCACGCAGGCGGATGTTCCGGCGTGATGACAACAGCCGGCCCAAGGTCGCATAGCCCACAGGTTTCATCCGCGGGTCGATCAAAATCACGTGATAGAATTGGTCTGGTAAATGTTCAGATTCCCTCAAGAAATCAATGGCCTCGCCCACAGTCCAGTGTTCGGGTGCCACAACCACTTCGCGCTGCATCAAGCGACCAGCAGAATCCTCGGGATAGGCAAGCGCCTGCTCTACCGCGACCCGGTCCGCATCTTCCAATGCGTCCAGAATGCGGCCTTGTTGCGGGGCATCAAGATCTTCCAGAATATCGACGACATCGTCGGTATCCAGTTCTCGTATCGCCTCTGCCACCACTTCGCGCGGCAGGGACTCAATCACTTCTTCGCGGATGGACTCGTCGAGTTCAGACAAAACGTCGCCGTCAATCTCGCCCGACCACATATGCAAAAGGGCCCGACGGTCAGCACTGCCGATCTGTTCCAGAAGGTCGGCGACGTCGGCCGCGTGGAGCGGTTCGATCAATTCTGCCAAACGGACCGCATCGGCAGCTTCAACTGCCTCAAGAATGGCTGTCACGCGCGCAGCGTTCAACTCATCCTCGTCTTGCAGAATCGTCTGATCCTCGGCCATCGCGTGTCCCCCATTGGTTCATCCTTAGCGAAAGCTGTTTCAAGGAAACAGGGGGAAGTCAGAAATTTACCAAATGGAAAAGATCATTTAGGGTACATTGCATGAAAGCAGAGGTGCCAGATGGCTGATTTGATCTTGGGGCAAGTCCTGTCCTATGTGGGCGATCCCTTTCAAGTCGGGCTGGCCGCCGCGTCGTGTGACAGTGCGGGCGGCGTTTTGGTCGACGCGGGTAAGATCGTCGCCGTCGGATCTGCACAAGAGTTGCGTCGCGCCTATCCTCAAACGCCGGTGACCGATTATGGTCATTCGTTGATTTCTGCAGGCTTTATTGATGCGCATGTTCATTACCCACAAACTGCGATCATTGGGTCTTGGGGCAAACGGCTGATCGAATGGCTGAACACCTATACCTTTCCCGAAGAAATCCGCTTTGCTGACCGCGACTATGCAGACATCATCGCCAACCGCTATTTTGATCTGACTTTGGCGCAGGGAACGACCTCTGTCTGTTCTTACTGTACCATTCACCCTCAAAGCGTTGACGCCTTTTTCACCGCCGCGCACGAGCGCCAGTTGCGTGTTTGGGGCGGAAAAACCTGCATGGACCGCAATGCGCCAGAGGCTCTGCGCGATACGGCGCAATCGGGTTATGATGACAGCAAGTCCCTTTTGGCCAAATGGCATCGGAAAGACCGGTTGTCCTATGTCATTACACCGCGTTTTTCGCCTACATCCACCCCCGAACAACTGTCTGCTTTGGGCGCATTGTGGGGTGAAAACCCTGACTGCCTGATGCAAACACATCTGTCGGAACAGACAGACGAAATCGCGTGGACCAAATCGCTGTTTCCTACCGCGCGCGACTATCTTGACACCTATGAGTCGCACGGGCTTCTGCGCAAAGGTGGGCTTTATGGTCATTCAATCTGGCTTGAAGAGCGCGAAAAGTCACGTTTGCGCGAAATGGACGCAAGTTTGATCCACTGTCCGACCTCTAACACCTTTATCGGGTCCGGTTTGTTTGACATGGACGGTCTGAAAACCGCAGGGCACCGCGTAGGTCTTGCGACGGATACCGGCGGAGGCTCTTCCTTCTCGATGCTGCGCACCATGGCAGCGGCCTATGAGGTCGCCCAATTGCGTGGCCGCGCTTTGCACCCGGCGGAATTGTGGTGGCTAGCGACCGTCGGCAGTGCGTCTGCCCTGCACGCTGACCACCAAGTCGGCAATATTGCGCCGGGGATGGAGGCCGATCTGGTCATCGTCGACCTTGCGTCAACGCCTGCGATTGAACAGGCGACCCGGCGCGCCGCGGACATTTGGCAAGCGATCTTTCCAACAATCATGATGGGGGATGACCGCGCCATTCGGGATGTCTGGATCGCTGGGAAAAGGCGTTAACTCTACATCTGTGCACCCTAATTTGGTTCCGCTTGGGCCTGTACTCCCGCCAACTGAAGAAGCGCGCGCATGCCTCGTTCTGCCGCGAGGACACCGGTGTTTGCACTATCCAGCGAATCATACCCCTGAGACGCCGCATACAGCAGCAAAGGCAGGTCGGGATTTGTCAGACCGCAAGCCAAGCACAACGATTTTACATAGCTGATCCTGCGCGCGTCCATTTCGGCCACAGCGCGAGCCACGTTTGTATCTTCACGCGCCCATGCCCGCAATGCGGGTTCCAGCGCAGCGCCACCGTAGGTTGGATCTCGGTAACTGACTGCAAGCACGCACAGACGTGTCAGTTTTGCATGCGGAGTTGCCGCGTCAGCCAGTTGGGCGAGGACGTCGCCGTAGGCTCTGGTTGCCCACAACGCCAACAACTCCGCGCGAAAACTGGGCACGTCGGCAAAGTGCCAGTAGAATGACCCCTTCGTGGTTTTCAAGTCGCGGGCAAGGCTTTCCGCGCGCAGTCCGGATGGCCCTTGCCGCACTAGGGCGCGAAATCCCGCCATCAACCAATCTTCGGCGCAAAGCTGCGTGCGACGTCCTGTCTCAGGTTTCGACATCGAAAACCATACGGCTGCGTATTGTCATGCAATCCCTCGCGTCATATCCATACGCAACCGTATGCTATGCGAGGTTGCGATGTCTATCCCAAACGAAAGTGCGATCCCCCCCAATGCCCAACCGCTGTCGCACGCTACGCTGACGGCTGCGGGGCTTATGGGATTAACTGTTTTTATTCATGTCCTTATGGGCGGACCCGAGGTCCATGACCCGATGCTGGCGTCGACCCTACCCATAGGGTTAAAGGCCTTTGCCTCTATCCTTTGGCACGCGGTCACAGTGGTTTTGGTGGTATTTACCTTTGCCCTCTACAGTCTTGCACGCAAACCCAACTGGCAGTTGGAGGCAACTCTTGGTGCAATCCAGCTTGGATTTGCGGCACTGTTCATTGGCTATGGGGTGATCAGATTGGGCACCATCTGGCCCATGCCACAATGGATTATCTTCGCAGGCCTGCCCTTGTTAACGCGAATAGGCCAACGCAGGGCGGCGCATTAATCTTCGCCCAATTCCCAACCATCTGGATAGAAATCAAACCCCAGAACAGTATCCGTGGCGATGCGCTCCCAGTGCCAGACCGTTTCCGCATCGATCGAAATAGGCCCGATTTCGGCCAACAAGAGATCACCCTTGTGGCTGGCCTTGAACCCCTTTTCACGCAGCGCTTTTTCGACAGCGTTCCACTTTGTATCCACCTCTTCGGCCACAAACTCATAAATCACCGTTGCGGTCTTTGGCAGACGCACACCGCGACTGACGGTGGCAAAGGTTTCGTATGTATCGGCGCGCTGGCTGCGGTAATCATGCATGGCTTGTCTCCTCAGGCGCCCTTGGCAGGTGCCCCTGAGCAACCTATGTAAAACACCCGACGATGTTTCAAGCCCGAATCACCTGCTTGATCTTCGCGGCTCACAATTGTATCTCGTACTATCCCGAACAGAATTGGGGTCACTGCCCGCGTGTTGGGCCCCACAACCGGAGTTTGCCATGTCTTGGACCGACGAGCGCGTTGAAACGCTCAAGCGCATGTGGGGCGAAGGCCAGTCAGCCAGCCAGATCGCCAAAGAATTGGGTGGAGTCACCCGGAACGCAGTCATTGGCAAAGTGCACCGCCTTGGGTTGTCCAACCGCGTTGGCGACACATCGACCCGTGATGATGAGCCAGAGGCACCCGTTGCGGCGGCCGCGCCTGCTGTGACCAAGCCCGAACCCAGTGCCCCGCGTGCCGAGGCCGCGGCACCGCGCGTTGAACCCAAAGTGGTCGTCGAGCGCCCGCAACCGGCAACGGTCGCTGCGGCACCCGTGGCCAATGTCCTGCCAATCCCGATGCGCAAAGCGATCATTCCTGCGGGACAACCCCTGCCCCCGCAGCCATCCGCCAATGAGATTTCACCCGAAGCCTTGGCCTCCGTGCGCGAAGTCGAAAAGCGGGCGAAACGTTTGTCGCTGATGGAATTGACCGAGCGGACCTGCAAATGGCCCATCGGTGACCCTGCGACCGAAGATTTCTGGTTCTGTGGTTTGCAGTCCGTTCCCGGCAAACCCTATTGTGAGGCTCATGTCGGTGTTGCCTTCCAACCCATGAGCGCCCGTCGGGATCGCCGCCGTTAAGGCAGACATGCCCGACAGTGGCATACTGGCCATGCTGTTTGCTGAATAGAAACAGCATAACAAGATGCAAAAAGGGGACCCGATGGTCCCCTTTTACTTTTGGCACGCCCGTACAAATGCAGATCAACCCCCACCACCTAGCAGCTTTTCCAGTGCTTTTGCCGCTTCATCCTCGATTACCTCTTGCCCCAAGCGTTTCACCCCGTCTTGCAGGGTCTCGCCTTCCTGCAAAGGTGCGCCCAGTTCTTCCTCTAGCTTGGCTTTCGCCTCGGCTTCCAATGCATCAAGCTTGGCTTCAGCTTCGGCGCGCAACTGCGCTTCCTTTTCTTTCGCGAGAGCCTCCAGTTTGGCCGCCTCCTCATCCAGTCGCTCTTGCGCAAGGCTTTCCAAATCCAGACTAATGCTAGGATCAGACCACGAGCCGCGGATCAGGATCGGTGCGGTAATGCCGTCGGTTTCATCGCCTGTTAGCTTGGCGGTGGCCTTGATCCGGTAATCAATCGTCCGCGCGCCAAGACCCAGATCCCCTGCCCCTGTTGCAGACACATACGCCGAACTGAGTTGCAGGTCATCGTTTCTCAGCAGCCCGTCAGACATGGTGAACGAAGCGGTCAGGCTGTCGAAGACGGTCTTTTGCCCTTGCCCCACATAACTACTATCCAACGTCCGCAACATACCACCGATGTCCAAACCCAGAATTTCCCCTTGTCCCAGAGCCAACTGACCCGACCCATCGAGCGAATTCATGATAGCGCCAACACTGCCGCCACTTCCCAGAAATTCGAGGGTCAAATCGCCCCGACCGACCAGCCGCTCATACCCGGCAAAATCGCGGCTTAAGGATTGCAAATCCATGTCGGCAAAACGAAGGTCCCCACCGACCGACAGACCCTTTCGTCCATTTACAACAAAATTGCCCGCAATCGCCCCTCCATAGGCGGAAACCTTGCGAATATCGAACACTGCGCGCCCGCGATCAATGGTTGTCAAAATCTGCGAGGGACCAAGTTTAATCATCCCCAGATCCAAACTTTCGACACTTATTGCGACATTTGCATCTATTGCACGCAAGCCGCTGACGTCGATTGGGTCTTGCGACCAGCCCGTAGCTGTGCCGCCGCCCGCTGTGTCACCGCCAGCGCCGCCGCCAGTCAAACCTGAAAGATTAAGCGCGCCTGCGGTCATTTTGGCGGTCAGGTTTGCGACGTCTTGGTCCGTTAGCAAATCTGCGTCCAACGCAATCGCATTGTCGTCAAGCATCATCGATCCACCGCGCAAATGCACCGACTTTGCTTCGGTCAGGGTCAAGGCCCCTTTGACCGACACGGCGCGTGCGCCCAAACCTTCGGGCAATCGTGGGGCCGCGATGCCAGCAAGAGCAGAGATCGCCGTCAGATCCGCCAAATCAGCGGTCAGGTTGCCTTCAGCAGACAAGGGTTGCGTCCCAGCTTGCCCGACAAAGGCAACTTCTGCCGCCCCGGCTTGAAGGCTAAGATCCAACGGACCCAAGCGCCCATCAAGAAAATCTTGAAAAACGGCGACCGAGACGCTGGCGCTAAAGGACTGTCCATTCCTTATGGCGGTCAGTTCGATCTGCGCTGGCCCGCGGTAGTCCGGGATCGCCACTTCGGCATCGATTGCGCCCAATTCGAACCGCGTTTTCGCACCGTGATCAATGAAAGTTACTGTTCCGTTCGTGATCAAGCCTTGCGCAATCGTAAAGGGGGCGCCGACACCGGGCGTGTCTTGGGTCACCTCACCTGCGGCGCCGCCGCCGCCAAAGACCCAGTTCTCCTGACCATCGGCCGCGCGTTCGAGGATAATTTGTGGTCTGGTTGCTTCAATTGCCGTGACTTTGACCTCGCCGCCTATCAGAGCGCGCATATCGACCGCCAGCATCAACGCGTCGGCCTGCAACATCGGGCCTTGCTGTGACCAATCCGCATTGGCCACGGAAATCGGGCCGGTTTTTACCCCTAGTTGTGGCCAGAACGAAGGCCGCACAGACCCCCTGATGGTCAAATCCCGACCGGTCAAGGTCTTAAACTGTTGAACCGCCACATCGGCAATCTTTTCGGATGGGATCAGAAAAACCGCACCTATCGCCAAAACAACCAACAAAAGCAGAGCCATAATCGAACGGATGATCCAGCGCATGTTACCCTCACTACCACTATGGCCTCAAGTTTAGCGGAGGCGCACGGGCATACAAGAGCTAGATCGATGCTGGAATGATGTGGCTCACTGATGGCGCGTGCCTTCGGCTGCCGATCTTACCAAGGGGGCCCGAATTGTTGGTAGCCCGCAAGCGGTCACAGCTTTTAGCGGCTTTCAAGGCGCAAAAAGGAGCGACCGATGAAAACTGGTCAAATCGTCAAGCACCACATCCGCACGATGATTGAGTACCGCGAAATGCATGAGCCTAATGAATTCGCGCGTCGTCACGATCCGAGACTTTTGAAAAGAGTCTACGGTATCAACTATCCTTACTGCAAAGAGATTGCGAAAATTTCGCACGCTGAACAGCCTCGCTTTTTGCGCGGTTTAAATCGTTGGTTCTGTCAGACGGATACGAACCAGTCACAGTTTTCCTGCAATGACGATCTGTTAGGCTGCAAGAAGGCCGCGCCACTTTGCGAAAGCGGCGGCGCGGTTGGCCTTGAAATTCTGTCGGCTGTGAAGGGCGCGTTCTTTGTTGAAATGGTTGTGGACCAAGGCGTGGACAGATCCAAGCTTCTGCGATGATCAAATCCGCCGGAAACGGAGTATGGCCC
>JAAFIJ010000089.1 GCA_013298675.1 Rhodobacterales bacterium
TTCAAACAGCGCAGAAAGGTCGACTTTCCGCATCCCGACGGGCCAATAAAGGCGGTTACCGTCTTATCCAGAATATCGACATCCACGTCTTTGATGGCGTGATTTGTGCCGTAATAGACCTGAACTTTGCGGGCCTCTATCTTTATCGTTTGGCTATCCACGCGGGTCTCCATATTTAAATCTTTCATGCGAACCTCCTACCAACGACGTTCAAATTTGCGGCGCAAGTAGATTGCCACTGCGTTCATCGCGATCAGGAAAACCAACAGCACGATGATCGCCCCTGACGCCCGTTCAACAAACCCCGGATCGCCGCGTTGGGTCCAGTTGTAGATTTGCACTGGCAACGCTGCGGCAGGATCAAACAGTCCCGAAATCGGCGCGCCTGGGAAGTCGCGCACAAAGGCAACCATCCCGATTAGCAACAGCGGAGCCGTTTCACCCAGCGCTTGCGCCAGACCGATGATCGTGCCCGTCAACACACCGGGCATAGCCAGCGGCAGAACGTGATGGGTCACCGTCTGAAGCCTGCTTGCCCCAACGCCAAGGGCCGCATCACGGATAGACGGCGGCACGGCCTTAAGGGCTGCACGTGTCGGAATGATAATGCGCGGCAATGTCAGCAAGGTCAGAACCAACCCGCCCACAATCGGCGCAGACTGCGGCAACCCCGCAAAGTTGATAAAGATTGCCAAACCCAAGATGCCGTAAACGATGGACGGTACGGCGGCCAAGTTGGCGATATTCACTTCGATCAGATCCGTCCAACGGTTCTTGGGCGCAAACTCTTCCAGATAGACAGAGGCCGCAACCCCGATGGGCAACGCAAGGAACAGCACCACCAGCATCATGTAAATGGATCCGATGATGGCCACACCCAGACCCGCCGCCTCTGGCCGCTTGTCGGATGCGTCTGGCATGGTTACAAAACCAGAGTTCAGTTGAACCGTCATCACGCCAGCCGCTTTCAACTTATCGGCCAACAACAGTTGTTCGGGTGAGGTGTTCTTGTCTATGGCAGCACTTTCCAGTGTCACCCGGCCCTTGAAATACCCGTCAATACGACCGGAAGCGAGAACGGTGATATCAAGGGTTTGACCGATCAGCGACGGATCCGCCAAAACACGGTCTCGCAAGGTCGCAGACGATTCCTCGGATATCATCTTGGCCAATTCCTTGGGGTCCAATTCGCCCAGATCAATTGAACGTGCCGCAATTTCTGCCGCCAGTGATTTCGCCAACAGCTTGCCGTAACCGACCGTTGTCGTTTTGGACATCTCGGCGATGTTTCGGTTCCCCGCCTTGTCCAAAACAGATTCCTCAAGCGTGACAGGAAACGTGATGAATGTTTGCTTAAATGCTGGCAATCCGTTGCCGAAAATCGAGATTAGCAACCAGACCAAGGCCAAAAGAGCGGTGATGATCGCGGACAATCCATAAATCCGAAAACGCTTTTCTGTGGCATTGCGCGCTTTTGTGCGTGGGTCTTGCACAAAGAGTGAGGCACGCGAGTTTGATGCGCGGTCGGTCATTCGTACTGCTCCCGGTATTTACGCACAATGATCAGCGCAATGATGTTCAAGGCCAGCGTCAGGGTAAACAACGCAAGCCCCAGCGCAAAAGCGACCAGCGTTTCGGGGCTGGCAAATTCGGTATCGCCTGTCAGCTGACTGACGATTTTGACGGTCACTGTGGTCATTGCCTCAAATGGGTTAAGTGACAGTTGTGCCGCGGCCCCCGCCCCCAAAACCACGATCATGGTTTCGCCAATCGCACGGCTGGCCGCCAGCAAGATCGCGCCCACAATGCCTGGAAGTGCTGCGGGAATGACAACCTGCCGAATGGTTTCCGACGGTGTTGCACCCAAGCCAAGCGATCCATCACGCAGGCTTTGCGGCACCGCATTGATGATATCGTCGGACAGGGACGACACGAAGGGAATCACCATGATGCCCATGACCAAGCCGGCCGTCATCACCGAGGATGAGCTGTCTCCGAACCCCAGCGGCATCGCGAAATAGTCGCGCAACAGCGGCCCAACAGTCACCAGCGCGAACAGGCCATAAACGATTGTCGGGATGCCTGCCAGAATTTCGATCGCCGGTTTCACCCAAGCGCGCGTCGACTTGCTGGCATATTCCGCCAGATAGATAGCTGACATCAAACCAATGGGAACCGCGACAACCAAGGCGATGGCAGAGACATAAAGCGTGCCCCAAAGCAAAGGCAGAATCCCCAACGAAGATCCGCCGCCAAACTTGGGGTTCCAGTTACTGGAAAAGAAAAACTCTGTGGCTGGGTAAAGTTGGAAAAAGTGGATTGATTCCACCAACAACGATCCCACAATTCCCGCCGTGGTCAGCACCGCGACCATGGAACATGCGATCAGCAACCACATCGCGAAACGCTCTGTCGCATTGCGGGCGCGGTACTCGGGTTTGATCCGCGACAAAGCGTAACCCAAGCCAATGCAGGCCACTGCCAATGCAGCAAAACTTAAAATCCAGCGCGAAGAGGCTTTGGCCGCCCCCAAGGCTGCCGCTGCCGCCATGGTCGACACCGTGGGTTCCGTTTCCAAAACGATCCCCGCATCATTCAACGCAGCTTTCAAATCCGCCGGATTTGACAAGAGAGGGGTGGTATCGCGACCAATCGCTTGCAGAGCAGTAAGACCTGCCGTCACGCGGCGCACATCGGCCATCACCAATTCTGCCGATTTCCCTTCCGGAAGATCATCCGCAGCGATCAGCGAAAACGCCTTTGTCTCGATAAACAGCGGTTCGGCCAGCAGCCAAACGGCGATCAAGAACAGTGCGGGCACAAGGGTGATCAACGAAGTGATCCGGCCATAAAATGGCGGTAAAGAATGCAGTTTGCGAATGTCGCCAGACACCTGCGCAACCGCGCGACCGCGTCCCACAATGTACCCGCCAACCGCCAGCAAAAGGAGGATCAGCAAAAGAAGACCAAGGCCCATGAATATTCTACCCACTTAGAGAACAGGCGCGGGTCACAAAGACCCGCGCCCACCTAGGTTAATTTATTCCAACGGGCCCATGACCGTCTCGGCAGCGACAGCTGCTTGGGTCGCAGCCAAGTCTGGATCTGGAACCAGGCCGTAGTCGACCAAGGAACCACCAGGACCTGCCATGTCGTCAGAGACAAAGAACTCAATGTACTCTTTCAGCCCAGGGATCACGCCGATGTGTGCTTTCTTGACGTAGAAGTACAGCGGACGCGAGACCGGATAGTCACCTGCCGAAATGGTTTCTACCGAAGGTGTAACGCCGTTCACAGTCGCGACTTTTAGCTTGTCGGTGTTGTTCTCATAGAACGACAGACCGAACACGCCGACGGCAGTCTTATTTGCCTCAATACGCGAAAGAGTTTCGGTGTAGTCGCCGTCGATGTCTACAGAGGCACCATCAGCGCGCAACGCGTGACATCCCTCAACGGCATCCTTTTTCTTGGCGTCGTCATCTGCACCGGCAGATGCGGCAAGATAAAGATCATAGGCGCCAGCGGCCTTGCAGCCCTCTTCCAGAACTTTGACGTCAAACACTTCGCGGGTGCCGTGCTTGGTGCCCGGAATGAACGCCATGATGTCTTGCGCAGGCAAGGTTGCGTTCACATCAGCCCAAGTTTTTGCAGCGTTTGCGACCAAAGCGCCGTCCTTGACGGTTTGCGCTGCCAAAGCACCCCAAACATCCGCTGGCGTCAGCGCGAAATCACCACCCTCGATCGAGGATGCGAACACGATGCCGTCATAACCAATGCGGACTTCCATCAATTCGGTCACACCATTGGTATTGCACAGATCAATGTCCGACTGCTTGATGCGCGAGGATGAGTTCGCGATGTCGATCGTGGTTTCGCCAACACCTTCGCACAACTTCTTGCGCCCGGCACCAGAACCGCCGCCTTCAACCACGGGTGTGTTGAAATCGGTGTTTTCACCAAAGGCCTCTGCAACGATGGTTGCATAGGGAAGCACTGTCGACGAACCGGAAATCTGCAGCTGGTCACGAGCAGAAGCAGCGAAAGTTGACGCGGCAAGCAGTGCAACCACTGAAGTTGAAACTTTAAAAAAAGACATAGGCAGCTCCTATTTGGACTAACGAACGCACGGCCCATTTGGACCCTGCTTCGGCAGCCTACCTACCCACCACGAATATCGATTTTGTGAACTTAATGTAACAGAAATATGACAATGCATCATGATCTGGCAATGGCGCTTTTCTTTGCCAAAACCCAACGACCCTGCCCGCGGCCTTATTCCAAAGGCAAAATCACCGTAAACTTGCTGCCTTTACCGCGCTCGCTTTCAATGACTAGCCGGCCACGATGTTTGCTGACGATATGTTTGACGATCGCCAATCCTAAACCTGTGCCGCCCATCTGGCGCGAGCGGTGTTCGTCAACCCGGTAGAATCGCTCTGTCAGTCGCGGAATGTGCTGTTCCTCGATCCCCTGGCCGGTATCTGCCACGCAAATGCGGACTTGCTGCCCTCTTGGCCCCATTTCCTGTTCCAGATTTACTGTCACGGCAGACCCTGCCGGACTGCCATACTTGATGGCGTTCTCGATCAGATTGGTGAAAACCTGAGTCATCTGATCAGAGGCGGCAAATACTTTGCAAGTGTGATCAATGCCGTTGGTGAGTATCTTGACATGGGCCGCCTCTGCGATCGGACGCAATGTTTCACTGGCATTGCGGATCAAAGCCGCCAAATCGACTTCGCTGAGGGGGCGATTGCGCTCTTCAGATTCGACTTTGCTTAACTGCAACAAGTCGCCAACCAGACGATTCATACGCTCGGCTTCTTTGACCATGATGCCCAAGAACCGGTCCCTTGCCGCTGGGTCGTCTCGCGCAGCGCCACGCAAGGTTTCAATGAAGCCTAGCAAAGACGTCAGCGGCGTACGCAATTCGTGGCTGACATTCGCGACGAAATCGCGACGCATTTGATCAGCCCTCTCCAAAGACGTGATGTCTTCAAACGCACAAAGCGCCCCCAGACCAATTCGACGGATGCTGACCGCAAAGGACGCATCAAGTTGCCCACGGCGCAAAACGATGGTCTCTGGTTCTGACTGTTCGTTGTTCAAGGCCCGATCAATGGCCTTTACCAAATCGGGTTGACGAAAAAAGATGCCAAACAGCCGGTTCTCATCCACTCGAAACTCGCGGGTAGCGGCCTCATTGGCGAAAATAATCCTGCTGTCTTTGCCAATCAAAACGATAGGCATAGGAAGCCCAACGAGCAAATCTCGGATCACTCGGGCGTTGTCAGTCATCTGCTACTCCAAATCCGATCATGCGTGCGCAACAAACTGCGCCAAAATACATCACAAGAACAAGACAACGTGATCAATATTGATCAACTTTTGATGTTATCCAATTGACTTGCACAACTCTGAGGATAATCCTTTGGGGTAAATCTGTAATTCATTGATGTTGAACCTATAAGGTGGGCGTAATGGAACAAAAGACGACCCAACAAGATCGCTATGCGAAGGATTGCATATACGCAATTGATTTTGAACCAAGCACATCAACGGCGGCTTTGCCTGCGCGATCCATCCATGCGCGGTATCATCAACTAACCCGATCAAACATGATGGAATGGGGTCCCTCTGTGGTCTTTTTGCCGCTTATTGGCGCATCGGAAGACGCAGCAACGATCGTTGAATTGCTGGAAAGCATCGCATTTCAGGGTGATATCGTGGTTATTTGTCCGCAATTGCCAAAGCCGCAACTGGTCGAGCGCGAATTGCGTGGCCTTGGCCCGGGCCAGCGCCTGCGCCTTGTGCAAGAAGGCTAAAGGCTGTCGCGCTCATAAATCCAATTGTGATCAGGATCGTTTTCAAAGCGCCATTTGCGCAGCGGGCCCGCCATGACATTCAGGTAGTACAGCTCATATCCATAAGGTGCCGCACAAGGATGATGGCCGCGTGGAACCAAAACGACATCGTGGTTCTTGACCGTCATGGTTTCATCCAATGACCCGTCTTCTGTATAAACCCGCTGAATGGCAAAGCCCTGCTCGGGATTGACGCGGTGGTAATAGGATTCCTCAAGAAACGTCATTCTTGGAAAGTCATCTTCATCGTGCCGGTGGCTGGGATAGCTGGACCAGTTGCCGGGCGGGGTAAAAACCTCTGTCACCAAAAGACTGTCAGCCACATCGCGACCCTCCATCGCGATGTTGTTCACAAAGCGGGTGTTCGCACCTTTGCCGCGCGGGGTCAGCTCAATCCCTTCGGGGCCCAACCGTTGCGCAAGGTGTCCCTCCATGGCGGGCGCGGAACAAACCGCCAAACAGCAATCGGTTTCGGCCGTGGCCGTCCAACTGCTATCGCCCGGAAGATACAGGCAATGGGGTGGCGTCTTTTCAAAGACATTCATCCTATCACCCAGAACGCCCCAGTCTTGCCCCGCGCCGTTCAGATGAACTTTTCCTTCGACCACAACAAGAATGACTTCACGGTCAAAGGTTTGCTCGCCGACCGTCTCGCCGGCTGTCAACCGATAGAGCGAAAAGCCTACATATGTCCAACCTGCCGACGCGGGCGTCACATCGTGCACTTTGCCCGAGGTTCCTTGCGGTTTTCGCTGCAGATTTGCCATACCGTTTCCTTTACCATTGCAGTGGTGTACAATTGTACAATCCAGATCAGTCGCCCGACCATTGCTTGGTTTTTGCCGCTACAAGTGCCTCGCGCGCCGCATTCACTTCGGCCCGCGTTGACACTTCGGGAACACCTACCTCCCACCAAGAGCCGCCCGCCTCGGTCGATGGCCACGGATCAGTATCGATCACGATAACGACCGGCAACGCAGAGGATTTGGCTTTGACCAGCTCAACTTCTAATTCCGCGATCGTGGCCACGTGAATCGCAACCGCTCCCATAGATTCAGCATGCTTCGCGAAGTCTATCTGTGACGGGTTCACGTGATAGCTTTCGTCGAGAAGGTTGTTAAACCCAGCCCCACCCGTGCCACGCTGCAAACGGTTGATACACCCAAAGCCACGGTTATCGGTCAGAACCAAAGTAAAAGGCAGCGCCATCATCACCGCTGTCGCCAGTTCTGAGTTCGCCATCATATAGCTGCCGTCGCCAACCATACAGATGACATCGGCCGTCGGCCGTGCCATTTTGATCCCCAACGCACCAGCCACCTCATAGCCCATGCACGAAAACCCGTATTCCATATGATAACCGCCGGGTGCGGCATCCCAGATCTTGTGCAACTCTCCGGGCATGGTGCCTGCGGCCCCCATGACGATGGTCTTGGCAGATGCGGTCCGCTGAACCGCACCAATGACTTGCGAATCGGTGGGCAAGCCGTTGTTTTTCGGTGCAGCCTTAACCTCGGCCGTTTCACGGGCCCAAGCCGTGCGCAGATTGGACTCTGGCGACCAGGTCTTGCCACCCAAAGCAGCCGTCAATGCCAAAAGCGCCACTTTGGCATCCGACACCAAATTCAACGCCCCGTGCTTGTAGGCGTCATAAGCGGCAACGTTGATGGACATAATCCGCCGGGTTGGGTTCTTGAACAAAGACCACGACCCTGTGGTAAAGTCCTGGAACCGTGTGCCAAGCCCGATCACAAGATCAGCTTCGCCGCACACCGCGTTCGCAGAGGCAGCGCCCGTCACACCCACCGGTCCAAAATTCAACGCGTGATCAAAGCCAAGCGCGGATTTTCCGGCCTGAGTTTCAACAACAGGAATGCCATGCGCCGTCGCAAAGGCCGCAAGCTCTGCCTCGGCACCAGAATAGATCACACCGCCGCCCGCCACGATCACGGGCGATTTTGCAGCCTTAAGCGCCGAGATGGCATCGGCAAGCTCGGTCGCATCAGGTTGTGGGCGTCTGATCTTCCAAACCTTTGGAGTAAAGAACGTCTCTGGATAGTCAAATGCTTCGGCCTGAACGTCCTGACAAAAGGCCAAGGTCACCGGGCCGCAGTCCGCAGGATCAGTCATCACCCGCAAAGCGCGCGGCAGGGCTGTCATCACATGCTCTGGTCGCGAGATCCGGTCGAAATAGCGGCTGACCGGGCGGAAGCAATCATTGGCGCTGATCGTGCCGTCGCCAAAGGCTTCGATCTGCTGCAACACTGGATCGGGCGCACGATTGGCAAAAACATCGCCCGGAATGATTAAAACCGGCAAGCGGTTCGCATAAGCAAGTGCGGCGGCCGTGACAACATTCAACGCACCCGGCCCAATAGAGGTGGTAACAGCCATAGCACGCCGACGCTTGTGCGCCTTGGTATAGGCAATCGCGGTATGGGCCATGGTCTGCTCGTTATGGCCCCGCCATGTTGGCAAATCATCGCGGTAGGCGTGCAGCGCCTCGCCAATCCCCGCCACGTTTCCATGGCCGAAAATTGCCCAAACACCTTCGATAAAGCGGTCGCCCTCTTCGGTCATTTGCACGGACAACCAGCGCACCATGGCTTGGGCTGCAGTCAAGCGGATCGTTTTCATGAGTTTTTCCCTATAACCGTAGCAGCCCCCGAGCGGGCATTGTCCCAAACATTACAAAGCCTGCGAAAGTTCGCGGCCATCGTGGCGACGGCGTCTGCATCCGTCACGCGCCCTGCCATCCAGTCGCGCCCAACATCCGCGTGGATGGTGCGTCCAACAGCAAAGCCTTTAACCAGCGGGAACCCCGCGGCAAGCTTGAAGGCCGAAGCCAATTCCGCCTCAGACTGCCCCAGACCCAAAACCACAATCCCTTGGACAAAGGCGTCATTGCGCGAAATCGCGTCGCATGTAGCCTCCCAAGCCTCGGCAGTTTGCATCGGCTCCAGCTTCCACCAGTCAGGGTAGATGCCGATGTCATAGAACCGCTGGATCAGCTTTGCCGTACTAAGATCATCCACGGGCCCTACTTTGGACGGGATTACTTCTAACAGCATTTCCAGACGGT
>JAAFIJ010000009.1 GCA_013298675.1 Rhodobacterales bacterium
GTCGAACTACAAGCAGATGCCGAGCAGTCCTTGGATGAAATCGCACGCAAAGTGGGATCCTCCAAGACCCCGGTTTGGAACAGAATTCGCCGGATGCGTGAGGCGGGCGTGATCATGCGGCAAACCGCGATTCTGGATCCAGAATCCTTGGGTCTTGAGGCGTGCTTTTTCGTCCTTATCCGCACCAGTGAGCATGAGGCCGACTGGCAACGCAAATTCCTAGAGGTTTTGCGCAGCAGACCAGAGGTTCTTGAGGCCCACCGCTTGGCGGGAGACATCGACTATATCCTGAAGGTCCGCGTCAAGAATGCACGAGCCTATGATACGTTCTATCAGGCGTTGATATCGGAAGTGCGGATTTACAATGTGACCGCGTTGTTAAGCATGGAGGAGATTAAATCCACGACAATTTTACCGGTTTGAGACCATATGACCCAATATTGGTTCAAATGAACAAAGAAAGGAACGTTGAATGCGACGCTTGACCGCTGCACTAGGGTTTGCCTTTCTTTGGGTTGTTCAACCTTGCATCCTATTGGCCGAAGACGGTCAGATAATACTTTATCGCGGTAAGGGTTACGAGGGTCTGGTCAATCCCCTGATCCGACCACAGGCTTGGCTTGACGGAATGAGCGTCGGAAAATGCATCAAGGGTGAAAAGATTACCTTGCCGGTCGCACCGGGGGTTCACGTCCTGTCCACAACCTCCGAAAGCCCAAACGACTTTGAAGTCGTTATTGGTGAAGGCGAAACGGTTTGCGTGCGCTGCACTATTTCGGTTGGTATTATCGCGCCTAACTTCACGCTTAGTCGTGACGATCCAGAGAAATGCGCCGCAGTCATCAAGAAGATGCGCCCCCAAAAAGGGTAATTCAGTCTACCCGCACGACCAGCGCCTTTAGCCCATGAAAATGGTAGACATTGTTAAACTGCGGTGCCTCTGCCAGGCGTAGCTTTGGTTTGCGCCCAAACAAGATTGGCAAAGCAACTTGCAGTTCCAGCCGCGCAAGCGGGGCGCCGACGCAAAAATGCAGGCCTGCGCCAAAGGTCAGATGCGGCTTGGGCGCGCGCAGCGGCTGAAACACATCGGGCATGTCCCAACTAGCAGGCTCACGGTTCGCAGCCCCCAAGAGCAATGCCACCTGATCACCGCGCTTAAAGTGGTGGCCCATCACCTCGACATCTTCATAGGCCCAACGGGTAAACATATGCAGCGCGGGGTCAAAGCGGAAAATCTCTTCCACACAGGCGTCTATGTTGTCAGGGCCAAGGCAGTCTGGTGGGCTGCATGTTTCCAGCAGCGTTTTTACCCCGTTTCCGATGGTGTGCACCGTCGCCTCATGGCCCGCGTTCAACAGAAGGATACAGGTTGTGATCAACTCGTCCGTGCTAAGTTTCTCTCCCGCTTCTTCGGCGGCAATTAGGGATGTGATCAGATCATCGGCGGGCTTTGCGCGGCGTTCTTCAATGTAATGGCGCAGAAAGGCGACAAAGGCTTCGGTTGCGCCAACAGCCTGGTCTTCGGTTTCACGGCTGCGCCCGGCCATATACATGCCGACCATTGCGTTTGACCAACGCAACAGGTCTGGTGCCATCGTCTCGGGCACGCCCAGCAGGCGCGCGATGATGATCACAGGCAACTTTTGGCCAAAATGCGCCAACAAATCAAACGGTTCATTCGGGAGGGCGTCAATCAGTTCATGGGTCAGTTGGGTGATTTCGGGCCCCAAAGCAGCGATCCGGCGCGAGGTAAAGGCGCGCAAAACCAAACCGCGCAGCCGGGTATGGCGGGGCGGTTCCAGCTCTAACATCGAATGGGCTTCGACGTGGTAAAACGGCTTTAGATGCTCTGCTATCACCGGGGCAAGCTCTGCAGGTGCCTCTCTGCCAAAACGACGATCTCGAAAGATAGCGTTGCAAGCGGCCGCTTTTGGGGTGCAGATCAGCTTGTAATCATCCCAATAGAAAAACGCGCCCGTAGCGCGGGCGCGTTCATAAAAGGGGTAGGGGTTTTGCACAAAGGACGGGTCTACGGGTGATTGCGACAGCGTTTTCATGCGTTCCTCTGTGGTGCAAACCGGAGTAAATCTTGGGCGATCAGAACACCAACGCCAACCAATGCAGCACCTGCCGCTTGCATCCAGTTCCAACTGCCGCCAAGCGCGAACATGATGATCATCACATAAAATGGCGTCGCATTGATGTGAAGGGAGGCAAGTCCAACCCCCAACTTGCCAACAGACAAGAGCCACAAGAGTTGCGAGATAGCCATGCCACCGACGGCAAAAAACGCAAGCGCACCAAATTCCCACCAGCCAAAGAGTGCGGGGTCAGGCGTGACGCCGCCCAATCCTACCGCAAGAAACGCGGTCACCGTTGTTGCAATTGCCCCGCCGATCACTGTCAAGGATGTCCGACCCAGAGCGGTGTTGTCGGGGAATGCCGTTACCGAAAGTCGTGATCCGATTGCAAAAAAAAGGTTCGACAACAGGCACACCGCGATACCCGGACCAATGGCAAAGCCGTGAATGCCAGAGCCCAAGGCGACCACAGCGCCGAAAATCGAAAACAACAGTCCAAAGGTCAAGTTCATCGTAATCTTCTTGCCATCGTAGATCACTTCTATTGCCGTGCCCAGTAATGGCAGGGTCGCGGCGATGATGGCGAAAGTGACCGCATCGGTCATGGACTGCCCCAAGACGACACAAACCGCGCCCAAACCGATCAGGCTGCCAACCCAGACCCCACGCAACCACTCGGCAGAGCGAACGGTCCGCCAACCTTCGAAGTAAATCCAGACTGGCAGCAAAAACAGCCCCGCAAGGGCCATCCGACTGGCTGAAAACAACAACTGTGGCGTTGACGCGTCTTTGGGCAAAAGTCTGAGGATCACGTCAGCCGCCGGCAGACCAGCCGCCCAGATGATCATCGACCCCATGGCCGTCAAATTGGCGATGAGGATGCCCTTTGAAGAACCGCTCATATACTTAGCGCGGCGACGATGGCCCCAAAGTCAGCGGCTTTCAGGCTTGCCCCGCCCACCAATGCCCCATCCACATTGGGCACTGCAAAAATCTCTGCCGCGTTTGAGGGCTTAACCGATCCACCGTAGAGCAGGCGCATCTCGGCAGCGTTACTGCCAAATCGTGCTGTAAGCTGCGCCCGGATATGGTCATGCACCTCGCCAATTTGTACGAGCGTCGGGGTACGGCCTGTGCCGATCGCCCAAACAGGTTCATAGGCAATCACAAGATTTTCCGATGTCGCCCCATCAGGTATAGACCCTGCCAACTGATCCGAGATAAGGGACAAAGTCACGCCAGCGTCCCGCTCTGCTTCTGTCTCACCAACGCACACAATCGCGCAAAGGCCCGCAGACCATGCGCTGATGGTCTTTTGATTGACCAACAGGTTTGTTTCGTGGTGATCAGCGCGGCGTTCAGAATGGCCAAGGATCACATGGCTTGCGCCCGCATCTTTCAACATCGCAGCCGAGACGTCGCCCGTATGTGCGCCTGACGCATTGGCGTGGCAATCTTGGCCGCCGACCAAAAGCGCGCTCGACTTTGCCGCCCATGCCATTTGCGCGACAAGCGTCGCTGGAGGGCAGAGCAACATTTCACAAGATGGGTTTGGATGCTGGCCGAGCAGGGCCTGAACCTCTGCCATAGACGCAGATGATCCGTTCATTTTCCAATTGCCGGCTGCCAGTCGTTTCATGAAACCCTCCAATGCTGTGTGCTAGGGTTAGCGAAGCAAAGGGGCAAGGGAAAGGGGCCGTGCACAAAGCTGCGATGAAACCTGAATTTCTGGGTCTTAAATCCCGGTAGGACAATGCCGACCAAAAATCTTGGCTTAAAGCATCAGGCGGCAGGTTGGTCGCGAAACTTGATCGACTCACCACAGCCGCAGGCTTCGGTGACGTTTGGATTGCGAAATTTAAACCCAGCCGTCAGCAGATCGGATTCGTAGTCGATCTCTGTTCCAAACAAAAACATCTGCGCCATGGGTGCAATTAGAACCCTCGCGCCGTCTTGATCCACCACTTCGTCCATCGGATTGACGTCAGAGACGTATTCCATGGTGTATTCCATGCCCGCGCAACCGCCCTTCTTGATGCCGATGCGCAATCCAGCAGAGCCTTGTTTGGCCATCAGACGCGCAATTTGCCCCACGGCGCGGGGGGTCATGGTGACAGCGGCTTTGCCAGGGATTCCGAACATGGATGTTTCCTTAGATCCGAAGTTACGCAAATCTGCGTCCCATAATATTGGGGTTACATAAAGCCCAATTCAAGGCGCGCTTCATCAGACATCATCTCCATACCCCACGGTGGGTCAAATGTCATCGCGACGTCGACATGCTTGATCCCTGGCATGCTTGACACCGCGTCTTGGACCCATCCGGGCATCTCACCTGCCACCGGGCATCCCGGAGCGGTCAGGGTCATGGTGATGTTCACCGCAGTTTCATCACTGATTTCAATGGTGTAAACCAAGCCGAGGTCAAAAATATTGACCGGAATTTCCGGGTCAAACACAGTCTTGCAGGCATCAACCACCGCGTCATACATCGGGTGATCGGTTGTCGAGGGGCGAATTAGCGGCGCGCCTTCGACTTTGTCCAGCGATTGGTTCATCACGCTCTCACAGTAGTTGTTGAGCGATTATATAGGGTATTAAGCGGCCACGTCCAGTGCCCGCCCAATACAATAGAGAATTAGCTTAACCGTGCGCTTTGGACCCGTGCAAAAGACAAGGGTGGTGACCACAAGGCAATGGTTGCCAAGGATTAGAACGGGATTTCATCATCCATGTCTGAACGGCCACCACCGCCTGACGCGCCGCTACCCGAAGAACCACCGCCGTAACCCCCACGGCCACCAGAAGAGCTGCCACCAGAATTGCCGCCCGTGTTACCACCAGATGCGCCCGAGCCATAATCATCATAGCCGCCGCGATCATCGCTGGCACCGCCGCCACCACCATCGCGTCCGCCGAGCAGAGTCAATTCGCCGCGGAACTGGCGCAAGACAACTTCGGTTGTGTAACGGTCAGCGCCCGATTGATCCTGCCACTTGCGGGTTTCCAACTGTCCTTCAATATAGACGGTCGAACCCTTTTTCAGATATTGCTCTGCGATCTTGCCCAAAGCCTCGTTGAAAATCGCGACCGAATGCCATTCGGTGCGTTCTTTACGCTCACCGCTCGCTTTATCGCGCCATGTTTCCGACGTGGCGATTCGCAGGTTGACCACCTTGCCGCCATTTGGAAACGACCGCACCTCTGGATCGCGGCCAAGATTGCCGACGATGATTACTTTGTTGACGCCAGCCATATGTCTCTCCTGCTGAATCGTGCGGCCTATTTCACTTTCACCGCGATTGGTTAACAAAACCTATAGACCGACGAACCTCGTCCCGCAACTCAGGTTGCAGATCGACGAAATCTACCTTTTGAGCAATCGAACAACCCGATTGCCGGGGCTAGATCCGATTTACCCGAACCAGAGATGCAACGTGCTTTCTTGTTTCAGGGTGACATTGGAGAGAATGATGAACGTTTCGAAATTTACTGTGAAAACCGCTCTAATTGGCATGATGCTGCTGGCGTCCCCGATGGCGCGCGCCGAAGGTTCCGAAGGCGCCGCAATTGATGCCGCAACCCAAGAAAAAGTCACCGTTCAGTTGACCGCTCTTGGCTATGAAGTGCGCAAAATGGAAATGGAAGACGGAATGCTTGAGGTTTACGCGGTCAAAGACGGCGCCAGCTTTCAGCTGTTTTTGGATGAGGCGTTTAAGATCGTAAAGACCTGTACCGATGCAGGCTGCGACAATGGTGAAGCAGCCGAGGGCTGATACCTGCCATGCTGGGGCCTGTCGCAAGATGGGCCCCAAGCATTTGCGACAGCCTTCAAAAGTCTTGCCTCAAACCGTCTGGAATTCCAGACCAGGAAAATCCTATGAAACACAAAGTTTATGTGTGGGACATCGCCGTGCGGCTGTTCCACTGGTCATTGGTTGCGGCGTTTGTCGCCAATGCCTTTTTCACCCGACCCGGAAAAACCAATCACCGCTATGTCGGCTATATTGTTGCGGCATTGATCGCGGCACGTGTGATTTGGGGCCTGATCGGCAGTAAGTCAGCGCGATTTAAAGATTTTCCACCTTCCGTCATGGGCGCATTACACCAAGTGGGTGAGATGGCGACAGGGCGCAAAGGGCGGCACGTTGGCCATTCTCCCCTTGGCGCCTTTATGATCTACAACCTGTTGTTGGCGATGGCGGGGATCGCTTTGACGGGCTATATGATGACCACCGTTGCATATTTTGGCGTCGATTGGGTGGGAACGGCACATGAGCTGTTGGTCAATTGGGCTGAAGCCTCGATCGTGCTTCATGTGGTCGCGGTTATCGCAGAAAGCCGTCGTTTGCGGGTCAATTTGGCCAAATCGATGGTGACTGGATACAAAGAGTTTGGCGACCTTCCGGCAACATTTGATGCTGACAGAGAAGTGGAAAGCGTAGGACATGGCGTTGCAAAAAGTTAATCAACACTTCGGTTTGCTGGTCGGACTAATCGCCTTTCAAGCCTTGTGTACGCTGTTTTTCACCATCGATGTCTTGTCAGACATGGAAAGTGTTGGGCTTTCCAGTTTTACCGATTTGCATCTTTTGCCGGAAATGGGCGCAACCTTGGGCCTGATTTTTGCGATGGTGTTTGAATTTTATGTCCTAAGACGCTTGGCTCACCGTCAAGCAACTTTGGAAAAGGGTATGTCTATTGCCGCAGGCGAACTAGCCATCGTGATGGAAAGCTATTTTGTCAGTTGGGGGTTGACCGCGTCAGAGCAGGATGTTGCCAGCTTTACCATCAAAGGCTATTCGATCGCCGAGGTGTCGAGTTTGCGAAATTGCGCCGAGGGAACGGTTAAGACGCATCTCAATGCGATCTATCGCAAATCGGGGACCAACGGTCGCGCGCAACTTGTCAGTTTGCTGATCGAAGACTTGCTGCGCGGGCCTTTGGCCGAGAACACGAAACCAGCCGTATGAGGGCACTCTTGGCAGAGTTAAGCCAAAGTTCAGACGCGGGGCTGGCAAACGACGCCAAAACCGCTATAGATTAAGGGTCTGACTGGGGTGTTTCTTTGGCGTTTAAAGTTATGAACAAAAGACTTGGGTTGCTCGTGGCAACGGCGGCGGTTTTGACCGCTGATGTTAGCTTGGCCGAAGGCATCGGCTTTTCCGGATCCACCAAGAATCGCGCGGCCCTTTTTTCCTCGCAGGCGGCATTGCTTGATGGTCGTTTGGCAAAACAATACTCAGGCTCCAAACGGTTGCGCCCCGACGCGGAAACCGCCGAAGAAACAGTTTCGGTTTCCTATGGCGGAAGTTACCGCGGCGCGCATCTAGAGGTCGCGCGCGCGGCTGCGCAAAAGCATGGTGTGCCCGAGGAAATGTTCTTACGGCTGATCCAACAAGAAAGCGGGTGGCACAACGGGGCTGTGTCAAACAAGGGTGCGGTCGGTTTGGCGCAATTGATGCCCGGCACGGCCGCGAAATTGGGTGTTGATCCGACGGACCCGCTGCAAAACCTTGACGGTGGGGCGCGGTACTTGCGGATGATGTACGACAAGTTTGGCAGCTGGAAGCTGGCACTTGCGGCCTATAACGCGGGTCCGGGGGCGGTTGAACAATACGGCGGCATCCCGCCCTATACAGAGACGAAGAATTACGTCGCGGCGATTTTGGGCTAAACCGATCTAGTCTTGCGCGCTCAGGCTCTGCCGCAGATTTTGCGCATGAACCCCTTCATAGGGTGCGAAATAGGTCAGGTGTCCATTGACCACATGTTTGCCAACCCAATCGGCCAAAGGGGCCGAGCGTAAAGCAGGATCGCCCCGCGCAGCCATCAACTTCCACAGATAGTCTTGGGTGGCCGTGATCAAACCGGGACCATAACCGCCGGAGGAAATCACATCTGGGTCGCCGTGATTTGGCAGGATAGTGTTCGCGTTCAATGCGACCAATCGATCAAGATCAACCAAATGGGTCGCAAAGTTTTCCGGCTCACCCACATAGGTTACTGTGTCTTCCAGAGTGTCGCCTGCCAGTAGGACGCCATCGGCTTTCAGATGAACCACGGTCGCATCATCAGAATGAATGTTGCACTGAATGAGGTCGATGTGCAGTCGGCCGACATGAATGTGCACGCCGCGCTCAAAGACATGGGTGGGCAGGATCAACGGGTTGATAGCTGGCAAGCCGTGGTGGGTGCCGTCCTCTATGGCCGCTTTATGATGTTGCAGCAAATCGCGGGTGCGTTTGTTGGCGATGATTGTGCTGTCCGCAAAAACTTCTGTCCCTGCGACGTGATCAAGATGCCAATGGCTTAGAACCACGGTAAAGGTATCAATCCCCATTTTCTCCAGAGTCGTGCGGATAAACCGCGCATGCGCGACAGAAATATGGGTATCATAAATCAACGCCTCATTCTCGCTGATGACGGCATAGCTGGCGATGCCCAACGACAAAGCCCCGTCATCGACCCAGTTAGGGCCCTCGGCAAAGCGTTGACCGGCGATTCTGCCGTCGTAAAACGCAAGGATATGCGGCCGGGGACGCAGCACGCGCATATGGCTGGTGTCTGTCATAGCGTGGCTACTCTGCCGCGATCTTGATCACCGGTTCCATCGACGCCATAACTTCTGCGCTCAGATGACATTTCACCTGATGACCGCCCGCAAGTGTCTGAACCGGCGGCATTTGGGTTTCGCAAATTCCACCCGGTACTTGCGATTTCCACCGGCAGCGGGTTTGGAAGGGGCAGCCGGGCGGTGGGTTCATCGCCGATGGAATATCGCCTTCGAGCACGATGCGCTTGCGGGTGACTTTGGGATCTGCGATCGGCACAGCCGACAACAGCGCCTCTGTATAAGGGTGATAGGGGGGCTGGAACACCTGATCGGTGGTGCCCATTTCAACCACATGGCCCAGATACATCACCATCACCCGGTCCGCCAGATAACGGACAATCGACAGATCATGGCTGATGAACAGCAAAGTGGTTTTGTTCTCGCGCTGAATGTCCATTAACAAATCGGTCACTGCCGCCTGTACCGACACATCAAGCGCAGAAACAGGTTCATCGGCGACCACGACCTTGGCGCCGCCGGCGAAGGCACGCGCAATGCCAACCCGCTGTTTCTGCCCGCCCGAAAGTTGACGCGGCATACGTTCGGCAAAGGCGCGAGGCAGTTTCACCAGATCGAGGAGTTCGAGCATCCGGGCATTGCGGTCTTCGTCCGAGGTGCCAAATTTGAAAATTTCAAGCGCTCGAATGATTTGGCGCCCGACGTTCATCGATGGGTTCAGCGTATCAAACGGGTTTTGAAACACCATTTGCACCGATGAAACCGTGTCGATGTTACGCTTTTGAATGGGGGTCGACTGAACGTTTTCGTCAAACAACATGATAGAGCCCGATGTCGCGGTCTCTAGCCCCATCAAGACCTTGGCAAAGGTCGACTTGCCGCAGCCGGATTCGCCGACGATCGCCAGAGTCTCACCTTCGCGGGCCTCAAACGACAGGGTTTCATTGGCTTTGACCACCTTTTTGGCACCACCGCCAAACGCACCGCTGGAAACCGAGTAATATTTGCGCAAGTCATCCATTTTCAAAACGACTCTGCCCACGGGCGTTTTTTCCTTGGCCGCCTTGCGCTGCATCGGCGCGTTCCAGTCAATTTCCTGCCATTTCAGGCAGCGGCTTTGATGTCGATCATCGCCCGCAACGGTGGACATTTCGATCTCAGCCGCGTTGCACCGGCCATCTTGGAAATAATCGCACCTTGGTCCGAAATTGCAGCCTTGCGGCCGTTCGTGCGGCAAGGGGAAGTTGCCGGGGATGGCGACCAAGGGGCGGGAGTTTTTATCCGCACCCGGCAGCGGGATAGAGCGGAACAGCGCTTGGGTGTAGGGATGGCGCATCGTGGCAAACACTTCGCGCACATTGCCTGACTCGACGGCCTCGCCCGAATACATGACGCAAAGGCGGTCACAGACGTCGAGGATCAGGCCAAGGTTATGGCTGATGAACAGCATGGAGGTGCCGTATTTGACGCCTAGATCTTTGACAAGGTCAACGATGCCCGCCTCGACCGTCACGTCAAGCGCGGTGGTGGGTTCGTCCAAAATAAGCAAAGCGGGTTTGGACATCAGCGCCATGGCAATGACGATGCGCTGTTGTTGGCCGCCCGACAATTGATGCGGATAGGCATGCAAGATGCGGTCAGGGTCGGGCAGACGCACATCGGCGACGATCTGGCGGGCAAGCGCCCAAGCCTCAGCCTTGTCCATGTTTTGGTGAATGATCGGCACTTCGGCCAGCTGCGCGCCGATCTTCATGGCCGGATTGAGCGAAGCCATAGGTTCTTGGTAAATCATCGCGATTTCGGAACCGCGAATATGGCGCAGCTCTTCTTCGGTCATATGGGTCAGATCGCGGCCCTTAAACTTTATCGACCCTGCGACGATTTTGCCATTTTTGCCCAAATCACGCATCACGGCCAGGGCGACGGTCGACTTACCGCAGCCGGATTCGCCGACAAGGCCCATGGATTCGCCCGCCATCACCGTGCAGGAAAAATCCATCACCGCAGGGATTTCTCGCATGCGGGTGAAAAACGAGATCGAAAGGTTTTCAATCTCGAGGATTGGTTTGCTTGGGTCCCAGGTGGATTCAGTCATGGCGGCCTCACTTTTGGGAGCGTTCGGTCCGGGGCAGGCCCCGGGACCGTTTGGATATTTATGAACAGATGAAACGCAGGCGGTGGATCAGTCCTTGAGGCTTTCTTCGCGCAAGCCGTCAGCAAGCAGGTTCAGGCCCAATACCAGGCTCATAAGGGCGAGGGCAGGGGTGATTGCAGGGTGAAGGTAGAGCGACAGAAGTTTGCGCCCATCGTCGATGGTAGAGCCCCAGTCGGGCGATTCAGGCGAGACGCCGAGGCCAAAGAAGCCAAGTGTTCCCAGTAAGATTGTGGTGTAGCCGATCCGCAAGCAGAAATCGACGATCAGCGGGCCGCGGGCATTGGGAAGGATTTCCCACAGCATGATGTACCAAGCGGATTCGCCGCGTGTTTGGCCTGCAGCCACGTAGTCGCGCGCCTTGAGGTCCATCACGATGCCGCGCACGATGCGAAAAACGGTGGGCGAGTTTACGAAAACAACGGACACAAACACGTTGAGCATGTTGGGGTCCATCGACCAGATGCCAAGCGGGTCTTTGTTAAAGGCCAAACCGGAATAGGCCCAAAGGCCAATCAGCAATGTAAGGCCAACATAGAGATTGCGTCGCGTGGGGTTGGTATGAAACCGCGAATTGAACAGCGTGCAAAAGAAGATCACTGGGAAGATAAAGAGCACAGCCGCAAGGGTGACCGGAATGCCGGTATCGCGAATCTCGGGCGTGACGAGCAGGTAAAACAGCAAGATTACCGGGAACGCCAAAACGAGGTTTGACAGGAAAGACAGAACGGTGTCGAGCTTTCCGCCAAAGTATCCTGCGGGCAGGCCGAGTGTTACGCCGACCATGAAGGCAAAGCTGGTCGCGGCAGGCGCAATCATCAGCACGCGGCGCGCCCCCATTACAACCCGTGAAAACACGTCCCGCGCTAGGTGATCTGCGCCGAGGAGGAAATAGGCGTATTGCCCTTCGGCGGCGTCCACAATCGGGGTGCCGGGGGGCGGGTTTTTCACCCGGCCAAATTGCGCAATCGGGTCCATCGTGATGACCAGGTCGGCGAACAGTGCCGTGAAAATCCAGAACATCACCAGGAATAGCCCCACCAGTCCGACGGGGCTGTCAAACAGTTTGCCATAGAGGCCCAAGCGACGCTTGAATTTGAAGGAAAGCGCGAAAGTAATCGCAAGTGCAATCCAGACGGGCAAGAACTGCTGCAAGATGCGCGCAATGATCTGGCCCCAGTTGAGGAGTTGGTCGTCCATCATTTCCCTCATGAAAGCCGGATACGGGGGTTCAGGAACACATAACCGATGTCGGAAATGAGCTGTGTGGTCAAAACCACGATGACCGCGACGACCGAGCATCCAAGCAACAGGTCGATGTCATTGTTGCCGGCGGCTTGGACAAGTGTCCAGCCGAAGCCTTTGTAATTGAACAAGGTTTCCACAATCACGACCCCGTTCAAGAGCCAAGGAAACTGCAGCATGATCACAGTAAACGGCGCAATCAGCGCGTTACGCAACGCGTGTTTCATCACCACGTTGCCAAAGCTGACACCCTTTAGGCGTGCAGTGCGGATGTATTGTTGGGTCATCACCTCTGTCATTGAAGCACGTGTCATGCGTGCAATGTATCCAATGCCGTAAAGAGCAATGGTCATGACGGGCAACGCAAAATTCCAAAACGTGATGCCGTCCATCGCAGAGGTCGCGGTTCCCAAGAACAGGGTCTTGCTGTCGATCCAGCCCCAACTGGCCAAGATTGGCGAGATGCCCGCCGTGGCGGACGCAAAGATTGCGACCAGAATAACGCCAGAGACGTATTCGGGTGTGGCCGTTGTGGCGATAGAGAAAATGGACAAAACCCGGTCGGTGCGTGACCCTTCTCGCATGCCTGACAAGACACCAATCAAGAGGGAAGCGGGCACCATGACCAACATGACCGCCAGCATCAACCAACCGGTGGAGCCAAGCTTTTGCATGACGGATTCTGCCACAGGCTTTTTGAATACGGTTGAGAAACCCCAATCGCCCTGCAGCACACCGCAATAGGTTGCCGCTGTTTCGGGGGTATTGGTGCTGTTGATGCAGCGTCCGCGTGTGACACCCTTTTCATCCGTCAGCACCCAACCGGGCGCAAGGCCTATCCACTGCGCATACCTGCCAAAGACGGAACCTCCGTGGCCGTTTTGATCGATCCATGCCAACACCGCCTCGTCGGTCATGCGCACAGACCCCTCGGTCCGCGCCAGCTTTTCCAAGTTGGGCGGCAGGTTGGTCAGGTAAAAGACGATGAATGTCAGTGCGAGCGCAGTCAAAATCATGACGCCCAGGCGCCTTGCGATAAAGATCAGCATAGCAATCTCTCCCTTGCACCCCGGCGTTCGGGGGTGCTGCTCTTTATTTTTGACCCCGTCGCTGTGCGATAGGTTGTTTTAGATCGGGCGCGCGTGCGCGCCCGATCCATCTTGAGCGTTCGCTTACGCGAGCGACCACTTATAGTGCTGGTGTTCAAAGGACGGGTGCATGTCGACGTTCACCCCTTCTTTGGCGTGACGGAACAGCGAGCGCCAGAAAGGCTGAATGATATAGCCTTCGTCTTGCAGGATGGTTTCAAGCGTAACCATCACTTCGCTGCGTGCTTTTGCGTCGTCCAATGCAAGCGCTTTGGTCATAGCAGCGTCGAAATCTGCGTTTGCCATGCCAGTTTCATTCCATGAACCCGCCGAGGTATAGGCCAACGACATGTTCTGAACGGCAAGTGGGCGGTGGTTCCAGGTGGTCGACGAGAAGGGGTACTTCTGCCAATCATTCCAGAAGGTTGAACCTGGCATAACAGTGTGTTTGATCACAGCGCCTGCGTCTTTCAACTGTGCCACAACTGCCGCTGTGGTCGCTGCTTCCCAGCCGTCATCGAGCGAGATGACTTCAAGTTCGGTTGCACCCAGACCTGCGGCCTCTAGCGCAGGCTTCAGGCCAGCAGCGTCGATGGTTTGTGCAGGGATTTTCGCGTATTCTGGATGAACCACACAAGCGTGGTGGTTTTCAGCGATTGTTCCAAGGCCGTTATAGCCCAGTTCCAACACAACCTTTGGATCGATGGCCTTTTGGATGGCCTGACGAACCGCTTTATCTTTGTAAAGGTCGCTGTTCGCAGAGTTCATGCGCACAACGATGGTCGAGGCGGTAACCGCTTCGATTTTCTTCCAGCCTAGACCGTCAAGCTGCGAAATGAAGTCGCCGGTCGTCTCGTAGCTGCAATCGATCTCGTCCGAACCCGCCAAAGCGATCATGGCCGAAGGATCGGTGCCGAAATCGATGTAATGGATCTCATCAAGTGGTGCTGTACCGCCCCACCAAGTGTGACCTTCGGCGCGGGCCAAAATAGCGCGCTGACCGACCGACACTTCTTTTGGCATATAAGGGCCAGTGCCGATTGCGTTGGTCGAAGGGTCGGACCCATCAACGTACGAAGAATGGACAACCGCTGCAGGATAGTCTGCAAGGTTTGGAACCACGGCGATATCGGACTGCGACATCATCAGCTTGACGGTCATGTCGTCAACCTTGACGACCGCGCCATCGCGCAGTGCTTTGGTGTCTGCATTCACAAGACCCATGAAGCGCGACGACATTGCGTTGCCTTCAACCGAACCATCGGTCCAGCGGCCAAACATGCGCACAACGTCATCGGCAGTAAAGGCATCGCCGTTGTTCCATGTCACACCTGGGCGTACGCGCAAGGTGTATTCAGTCGCGTCGGCATTGGCTTCCCAGCCTTCCAGCAGGCGGCCTTCAAATGATCCATCTGGATTGTACTGGATCAGATATTCCAGCCAGCCGCGGTAAATGTTGGCGATGTGTGGCCAATCAGCTGTGCGCGGGTCTTTAACCGCTTTGACTTCCATCGCACAGCGGACAACGCCGCCGACTTTGGCATCTTGAGCTTGGGCTGGGGCTTGCAGGCCAAGCAGGCCATAAGCAGCAGCGGCCGAAACGCCCAGAGCGGTGGTGCGTGTCAAGAATTCACGACGGCTAAGTTTGCCCTCTTGGAATTCTTGCACATGCATCAAGGCTGCTGGGTGCATTTGGGTTTCGGTGACTTTGTCGAGCATTGTTGTCTCCCTACAGGCATCGCCTATTCGTTGTCACTTGGTGGTGGCGGGCTTCTTGTCATGTTGATGTCATGTTCGCTTGACCATCTGGTCATAGGCAAACCTTCCATGCAGAGCATGCTGTCCCTCACATGAGCATTCCGCACCTTTTATTGCGTCACGTCAACGGCGCGTTTTGATGATTTGTGTTCTGTTTGCGACAATTAGCTTCGGATTTGGTCGCTGGGCTATTATGCCCAAAATAGGGGCGGCGAATGGCCCTGATCAGCGTGACCGAACACCTCAAGCAGCCGAATCGGGCCTGACACAGAGAATTACTGTGTGCGCCGAAAGGCCGAAGGCGACAGCCCGGTCTGATGTTGAAACGCACGAGTGAAATATGCAGGCGACGTAAAACCGATACTTTCCCCGATCGCACCAACCGCCATATCGGTTTCTGACAAAAGTTTGCGCGCTTCAAATATACGGCGATCTTGCAAAATCTCTATCGCCGACAACCCGCAGGCCTGACGGCAGCACCTTGTCAGGTGAGTCGGGGTGACGCCCAACGCAGAGGCAAGTTCGCCCACGCCAAAACCTTTGCGAAACTCTTGCTCCAGGACTTGGGTATAGCGCGCCACCAATCGCCTCGCCGCGTCTTTTGGCGGGGCATCGCCCGCGCCATTGATCGCCTGACGTTCCAGCCAAACGCCCAACAGGCCAAGATAATGACGCGTCGCGCGTTCATGAGCGGGGGTGTCACTGTCGTTCTCGCGTTGAATCATGTCGAGGATCAAGTTGATTTCCTGCTGCACATGGACTTCACGGATTCGCAAATGATGCGGCGTTGTTGGCAAGGTCACGGTGCTGGAGCGACCGAAAAACACGGCCGAGCCAAACACTTGTGGTCCTACTTCAAACCCATACATGGTGCCTGCGGGAATGAAGATCGCGTTGTGCGCGGTGTACCCACGGGTGACACCTGCGATTGTGATGCGGCCTTGACCTTTGGTGAACCAAAGAAAACATGGCTCTGACAGACTGCGCATCGCTTCAACGCGCCACCGCCCACCTGCTGCAAGGCGGGGAATGGCAAGGATACGCATTTGAGAAATTTCTGTCGTTTTGTTCATCGTGTTTTGCATCCGCCAGTCAGTTAGGCACAAGATTTACCGCATCAATTAGGCGAGTTTATCACACAACCATAGCGAAAACGTGGCTATCTGTATAACAAGAGGCAAAGTTTTGCGAATTTCTGTGGAAAAGCCTGTGGAGAAACCTGTGGCAAACCTAGGAAACCGACCATTCCCGCCAGTTTTTCATCCTCGAGCGAAACCAGGTGCGTTGACGTTTGGCGTATTGACGGCTTGCCAGAACAGCGTTTTCCACAGCCTCTGTCAGAGACAGCTCGCCTCTAAGGTGTGAAATCAACTCTGGCGCGCCAATCGCTTTTGACGAGGGCAATGTGGGGTCCCACTGTGCCAAGGCAGCGCGCGCCTCGTCCAAAGCGCCCATTTCCATCATTGCAGTAAACCGCGATCTGATGCGGGGATCCAACCAAGATGGGTCTGGTCGCAGGACCAATGGCTCGCAATCTGACAGGGGCAAAAGGGCAGGGCCTGTTTGCCTCTGCCAAGACGCGATGCCCCGCCCTGTCGCGTGCAACACCTCCCACGCGCGCTGAACGCGCGCGGGGTTTAACACATCAATGCGCGTTTTGGTGTCTTCGTCCAAGTCAGCCAACATGGCCGCCATCCCCTCTTGCGCCATTCGTGCGTCAGCAACACTGCGCACTTGGGCAGGAATTGCCGGAATATCTGCCAAACCTTCGGTCAATGCTGAAAAATACAAACCCGTCCCGCCCACAATTACCACTGGACGCGACAAATAGGGTGCCACCTCGCGCAGCCATTCGCCCACCGAATAGCTGTGATGCCGACCGATATGGCCGTACAAGGCATGCGGCACAGTTGCTTCATCTGTGCCACTCGGACGGGCGGACAGAATGCGCCAGCAGTCATAGACCTGCAGAGAATCGGCATTGACGACGATCCGACCGTCACGCGCAGCCAACTCCATCGCGAGCGCAGATTTTCCCGATGCGGTCGGCCCGGCAAGCAAAATCGGCGCCTCGCGGGAAATACCAGACAATGGGGTGATGTTTGGCGTAGGAAGTCGTGTCATCGGGGGGCGGGCCTGCTGAGGGATTTGCGAAAGGTCAGAAATTCATAGACTTGCGTGAAGGTTTAAGGAAAAGCGAGCGCGTCCGTCATCTGACAGGTTGAACCTTTTGCAAATTTGCTACATTTTGTCCCTCAACCATAGCATAGTACCAGAATAAGGGACGAAACCAATGCCGTCTGCGCAAAGTAAGCCGCCAAAGGCCCTTAAACGGGTCATGCTCAAGATCTCTGGCGAGGCATTGATGGGGGATCAGGGTTACGGGCTTCACCCGCCGACTGTGCAGCGGATTGCGGAAGAAGTAAAATCTGTGCGCGATATGGGTGTTGAGATTTGCATGGTGATCGGCGGCGGAAACATTTTTCGCGGGCTGCAAGGTTCAGCCCAAGGGATGGAACGGACAACAGCCGATTACATGGGGATGTTGGCCACTGTGATGAATGCGCTGGCGATGCAGGCTGCTCTGGAAAGCATCGGCGTGTTCACCCGCGTCATCAGCGCGATTCCGATGGATCAGGTTTGTGAACCCTATATTCGCCGCCGTGCCGTCCGACATCTGGAGAAAATGCGCGTGTGCATCTTTGCTGCGGGCACCGGCAACCCCTATTTCACCACCGACACCGCAGCGACCCTTCGGGCCAGTGAAATGGCCTGCGAAGCGATCTTTAAAGGCACCAAGGTGGATGGGGTGTACGACAAGGATCCCAAAAAGTTTGCCGATGCCAAACGTTATGAAAACGTCACCTACGACGAAGTGTTGCAACAACACTTGGGCGTGATGGATGCCAGCGCCATCGCCTTGGCGCGCGACAATGACTTGCCGATCATCGTTTTTAGCTTGGACGAACCGGGCGGTTTCCGCGGGATTTTGGCAGGCGAAGGAACCTACACTCGGGTTCATGGCTGAGCCGAGACCATTTCGGCACAATTTTTTTGGAACTGTGGGTCGATCTAAAACTGTTTGGCTGTACCGTTTGACTACAGCCGCTTATATGGTCTTTGGTGTCGACTCAAATTTGCAGACGTAAAGTATAAGGAACGACCAAAATGGCCGATGATCTTGAAATTGATCTGGATGCAATTCAACGCCGCATGGACGGGGCATTGAATTCGCTTAAAGTCGAATTTGGATCGTTGCGTACGGGTCGTGCCTCTGCGTCTATTCTTGATCCTATCATGGTTGAATCATACGGCCAGATGACACCCTTGAACCAAGTGGGAACCATCAACGTGCCAGAACCGCGCATGGTGGTGATCAACGTGTGGGACAAAGCGATGATCGGCAAGGTTGAAAAAGCCATTCGCGAAAGTGGGATCGGCATTAACCCCGTAACCGACGGCCCGTTGATCCGTTTGCCCATTCCAGAGTTGAACGAAGAACGGCGGCGCCAGTTGACCAAGGTTGCCTCTGGATATGCCGAGAACGCCAAGGTCTCTATCCGCAATGTGCGCCGTGACGGGATGGATCAGATCAAGAAAGCCAAAGCGTTAGGCATGGGCGAAGACGATCAGAAAATGTGGTCCGAAGAGGTTCAAGACCTGACCGACAAGTCCATTCTTGCGATCGATCGGGCACTTGAATCAAAGCAGCAAGAGATTATGCAGGTTTAACCTGTGGACAATGGGGTGAGGGGCCTATGGTACGAGTGATAACATGGCCTTAGGCCCGGCAGAGCATGTTGCGATCATCATGGATGGCAACGGCCGTTGGGCCGTTCAAAAAGGTTGGCCTAGGCTGGTTGGCCACCGTAAGGGCGCGGAGCGGGTCAAAGAGATCGTACGCTGTGCCCCGGATTTGGGCATTCGCTGGTTGACGATTTTTGCCTTTTCGACCGAAAACTGGAAGCGCTCAACCGAAGAAGTGCTGGGACTAATGTCGATCTTCGCGCGTTACATCGAACGCGAAGCCGACCGGCTGGCCGCAGAATCTGTGCGGATGCGCTTTATCGGCGACCGCGCGCGGCTTGACCCAAAGCTGCAAAAGCTGATGGCTGGGATCGAAGAGCGGACCCGCGATTTTACCCGGCTTAACCTGACTGTGGCCATCAACTATGGTGGCCGCGACGAGATCGCGCGAACGGTCTCGGCGCTTGCTCAAAAGGTGGCGGCGGGGGCTCTTGACCCGGCGGACATCACTCAAGAGATGATTTCGGCCCATTTGGACACCCATGATTTGCCAGACCCAGATCTGGTGATCCGCACCTCGGGTGAGACACGCACTTCCAATTTTCTGCCGTGGCAGGCGGCTTATGCCGAATATGAATTCTCTGAAATCCTGTGGCCCGATTTCACACCTGAAATTTTGACGGATATCATGTCGCGGTTTGGAAACAGAGAAAGACGCTATGGCGGGGTTGTGACAAAATGAATGAAGTTCCGGGCCGTTGGGGCGATCTGCGGCCACGGGTTTTGTCAGCGGTTGCCATGTTGGCTGTTGGCGGAGTGGATTTATGGGCGGGCGGTTGGTTTTTTGCACTCTTGGCGGTGATCATCACCGGCCTGATGATGTGGGAACTTGCGCGTATGACCCGCGTCGACAGGGCTGATTTCTCGATCGGTCTTGGGGCGATAGCGGGCTTGGTTCTGGCGCTTAACCTGTGGTTTGGCTGGGCTGGATCACCGATGGCGCTGACACTGCTGTTGCCCGGCGCGATCGGGGTTTTCGCCCCCAGACGTGATAGAAAAGTATTCTTTGCCTATGCACTGATCATCATGCTGACCGGCCTATGTCTTGTGATCCTGCGCAATTCTTTGGGTCTAGCGCCCATGTTATGGCTGATTTCCGTCGTGATCGTGTCAGATGTCATGGGCTATTTTGCAGGCCGCATTTTGGGTGGGCCAAAGTTTTGGCCTGCGGTCAGCCCAAAGAAAACCTGGTCCGGGACTGCTGCGGGTTGGGTTGGGGCGGCAGTCGTAGGTTGGGGGTGTTGGCTAGCTGGATTTGGTGGGTCCAACCTGATCTGGGTGTCGCCGCTGATCGCCTTTGCAGGCCAGATGGGCGACATTGCGGAAAGTGCGATCAAGCGCCGCGCGGGCGTAAAGGACAGTTCTAACTTGATCCCCGGCCATGGTGGGTTGCTGGACCGCTTCGACGCTCTGGCCTTTGCGGCCATCGCGTTTGCGGCCCTGCAGTCCACTTTGCCAGTCTTTTGAAAAGGCTGACCCATGCGACGCATATCTGTTTTCGGCGCGACGGGGTCAGTGGGCGAAAGCACCTTTGATCTTTTGATGCATGCTGGCGGTCCGGCAAGCTTTGACACTGTCGCTTTGACGGGGGGGCGAAACGTGCAGCGCCTTGCCCAAATGGCAGTGGCGTTGAAGGCAAAATTGGCCGTGACGGCCCATGATGACTGCTATGAGCCCTTGCGATTGGCGTTGTCGGGCACCGGCATTCACGTCGCGGCGGGCACAAGTGCCATCCTTGACGCGGCCGACGCGCCTACGGATTGGGTGATGAGTGCGATTGTAGGGGCGGCGGGGCTCGAACCCGGTTTGCGCGCGCTGCAACAGGGGGCGACCCTTGCGTTGGCCAACAAAGAAAGCCTTGTCACCGCTGGTCAACTGCTGATGGCCACTGCCGCGGCCCACGGCGCGCGCATTCTGCCGGTCGACAGTGAGCATTCCGCTATCTTTCAAGCGTTGGTGGGCGAAGACATTTCGGCAGTAGATAGGATCATCCTGACCGCCTCTGGTGGTGCGCTGCGCGATTGGCCTGCCGATCGGTTGGCGATTGCCAAAGTGACCGATGCCTTGGCCCATCCCAATTGGTCGATGGGCGCGCGTATCACCATCGATTCTGCGTCAATGTTCAACAAAGCGTTGGAAGTGATTGAAACGCGAGAGTTTTTTGATGTAGACCCGGATCAGATCGAAGTAATCATTCACCCTGAATCGATCATTCATTCCATGGTTGGTTACCGAGACGGGGCCATCATGGCGCATCTGGGCAGTCCCGATATGCGCCACCCGATCGGCTATGCGCTGAACTGGCCAGTCCGTGCGCCGTTGCCTGTGGCGCGGATCGATTTTGCGGCCCTTGGCAGGCTGACCTTTCAAAGCCCGGATGAGAGCCGCTATCCTGCCTTGCGTCTGGCACGCGAAGTCATGGCCCTGCGCGGTCTGTCGGGGGCCGCCTTGAATGCCGCCAAAGAGATCGCCCTTGATCACTTTATGGACGGGCGCATTGGTTTTCTGGACATGGCCGCGGTGGTGGATGCCACAGTTTCACAACTTTCGGCGGAAACGCGCCTTGGAACCGCCGCAACTGCGATTGAAGATGTGCGCGCCATGGACCATCTGGCAAGGATACGCGCAACCGAGCATGCTATAAAAAGACAATTGAGGTAATCGTGGATTTTCAAAACGTTTTGTCAACGATGGGCGGCACAGTTTGGGCGGCGGTTTTCTTTATCCTCGCGCTTTCCATCATCGTATTTGTCCATGAATTTGGCCATTACATCGTCGGCCGTTGGACAGGCATCCATGCAGAGGTTTTTTCTTTAGGGTTTGGCAAAGTTTTGACCAGCCGCACAGACAGTCGCGGC
>JAAFIJ010000090.1 GCA_013298675.1 Rhodobacterales bacterium
ACACAAGCCGGGCAACATGGCGGTGTTGGTGCAGGCCCCACGTGCGGGTTTGCGTACCTTTGAGGATACTTTGGCCGCCAGCCGCGAGGCCTAAACGACAGCTATGGGGGCGCGGCAGATGCGCCCCCTCTGGCCCTTCGGACGCGGCTCCACTATGGTCGCGCCATGAATTCTGAAACCCTTCCCAGCATTATCTTCTCGGACGATCAAGCCGAGGCTTTTGACCGCGTTTCGGCGGAATTGATGGGCATGGGGATTGATCTTGATCACGGCGGGTTCGAACCACGCTCTGAAGGCAAGTCATCGGTGTTGGCGATCGTGGGCAAGGCGGGGTCGGGCAAAACCATGCTTTTGGCCAGTCTTTACAAGGCGATGCTGGCCGCAGGTGTTGATATCGTCTCTGGCGACTTTGAAGGGCGCAAACGCAAAGAGCGCCGGACGCTGGCGATTTTGGCCCCTACGAACAAGGCGGCTTCGGTGCTGCGGCTGCGCGGTGTGCCCGCGACAACCATTCACCGCATTTTGTATACGCCCGTCTATGATCCCCAGTATGAAAAGATCGCCGAATGGCTGGCAGGACAGGCTCCGCGCCCGGCGGTAGAGGGACTGACCGAACTCGCGTTAGACCGCGCCCATGCGTTTTACCAGCTCGTCGCCTCTATTCCCGGCGCGTTGGCGGCGGCTGGCCTGCGCGGGTCTGACTTCATCAAGGGCTGGAAACGGCGCGAGGAACCGCTGGATGTGGGGTTTGTCGACGAATCCTCTATGCTTGATGAACGTGCCCTTGACGACCTGCGGGCGATTTTTCCAACGTTGGTGCTGTTTGGCGATCCGGCACAACTCGCCCCAGTGGGCCTTTCTGGTGACATGGTGTTCGACCGTTTGGGCGACAGCCGCAAGTTGACCCTGTCGCGCATTCACCGCCAGACATTGGACAACCCGATCTTGGATCTGGCGCATGCTTTGGGCGATCCGGACCTTGGGTTTGAAGAATTTGAACGCATGGTAGAGGCGGCCGCGCGCAAAGACGACCGCGTTGTGGTGGCAGAACGGGTGGATGCGGGTCTGATGGCGCGCAGCCCGGTTCTGGTCTGGCGCAACGCGACGCGCATTCGTCTGATCCAAGCCTTTCGCACCGCCCACGGTTGCCCCGAAGATGCCCTTCTGCCCGGAGAGCCGTTAATTTGCGACGGCATCGAACTGCCACTGAAGCACCGCAAAAAGCGCATTGATCTTGAGGCGCGTGGCCTGATCAAGGGCGCGCAGGTCATCTATCTTGGACCCGGCAATAAAGAAGGCTTTGCCAAGCTGCATGTCGTGGGGGCCGAAGATCCGCAAGTATCTGCCGCCTCTATCATCAAAATCGAAAAACCGGATGAGGAAGAACCCTTTATTCCATCTGCCGCGCGCATGGGGGCGGCGTTTCTACATGGTGCAGCCGTGACCATCCACAAGGCCCAAGGCAGCCAATGGGAAACCGTTCAGGTCTTTGCCCCTGATCTGTATGCCGCTGCACAAGCGGGCCGGTCAGAGGCGGGTGTCGCCTTGTGGAAACGTCTGGCCTATGTGGCCATCACCCGCGCCGAAAAGCGTTTGCTGTGGGTGGTGCGCAACCGCCTTGCTTTGCCGCACGAGCCCCTGACCATCAGCGATTTAAAGACCACGGCGGCGCCGTTGACGCTTGTTACTCAAGACAACGGTGAATGACATCGGCGAAAGGCCCTCGCGCGGGCGACCAGAATTGGGTAATCAGTCTAAAACCAACAGGAGATCGGCATGATCTGCGTATTCGTCCAATTCCGCTGCACCCCCGGAAAAACCTATGAGGTGGCCACCGCCATCTATGACCGAGAAGTGGTCAGTGAGCTGTTTTCGACCAGCGGCGAATACGATCTTATCGCTAAGATATATATCCCCGAGAATGAGGATGTGGGTCACTACTTGTCGGGTAAATTGTTCGACATTCCTCACATTGTACGCACGCTGACGACGATGACGTTCAAGGCGTTTTGATCGCTTGCAATTTGGTTTTGACGCGAAAACCTAGCCGCGGCGGGCAGCGTTGATGGTGGCAACGTCAATTTTGGACATGTCCATCATGGCTGTGAAGGCACGTTTTGCCTCATCCCCGCCAGCGGCCATCGCCTCCATCAGAGTGCGCGGGGTGATTTGCCATGAGACGCCCCACTTGTCCTTGCACCAACCACATGCACTTGGCTGCCCGTCATTGGCGATAATGGCATCCCACAGGTGATCCGTTTCGCCCTGATCCTCGGTGATGATCATAAAAGAAAACGCCTCGGACTGCGCAAACGCGGTGCCGCCATTCAGACCGATGCACGAAACACCAATAACCGTGAATTCCACCATCAGGACCTGCCCCAGTTCCCCGCCGGGAAATTCCGTGGGCGCATAGGTCACTGCCCCGACATAGCTGTCAGGAAACGTCGCTGCATAAAATTGCGCAGCCTCTAAGGCGTCGCTTTGGTACCACAGGCAAATCGTGTTCTTTTTCATGATAAACTCCAAGTTTCGGCCCAGATCACCGTAAAATCGGTGGGCCGTCTTCGGTGGCCGCGCGCACAAATGCGGCAATTTTAGCGAAGTCTTTGACGCCCGGGGCAGACTCCACACCGGATGCTACATCCACTTGGCGGGCATTGGTCAGGCGGATCGCCTCGGCGACATTTGCCGAGGTAAGCCCCCCAGCCAGCATCCAAGGGCGCAGCCAACGGCGTTGGGCGACCAGACGCCAGTCAAAAGCAATACCATTGCCGCCGGGCAACACAGCATCTTTTGGCGGTTTGGCGTCGATCATGATCTGATCAGCGACAGTTGAATAATCAAGCAAGTCAGCCAAATCGCCTTCGTCCCGCACCCCGATGACTTTCATCACCGCAAGCCCGTAGCGCGTGCGCACTTCGGCCACGCGGTCGGGCGTCTCATGGCCATGAAGTTGCAGCATGTCCACAGGCATCGCCTCGACAATGCTATCAAGGAGTGCGTTGTCGGCATCAACGGTCAGAGCAACCTTCGCCATCCCCAAAGGCGCCGCGAGGGCCAGCTCGCGCGCGGTGGTCAAGGTGACAAAGCGCGGCGATTTGGGAAAGAAATTCAGGCCGATATAGCCTGCCCCTGCTGCAGCCACAGCTTCGACATCAGCTACGCTGCGCAGTCCACAAATCTTGACGCGGATATCGGGCATTTACTTGGACCGGGGTGCGTCAAGAATCGCCAAGACATCGTCTTTGGGAAGCGAGGTCGCATCACGCATCGCCGCCAGTTCACGTTCTAGACGGGTCACTTCGCGGGTTTTGCTAGACGCAGTGGAGCGGTGCTTCATCTCTCGGAACCATTCCCAGACAAAGCCGATCAGCAGACCCAGCACAATTCCGCCAAAGATCACCAAAAACAGCGGCAGCTGCATCTGCCATGCGGTGCCAAATGCTGCCGCAAGATCAGGTGGCAACAGTTGCACCGTCACAGGCGCGCGGTTGGCCAAAGCGACGGTCAGCAGACATATTGCCAGAAGGGCTAGGGAAACATACCGAAGATAGCGCAGCATCAGGTCACCTCAACAAGCATCTTGGCCCCAATATCGGGCCTTCGTCCCTTGGGTGCAAGGACCTGACCGACGCGCGGGCCTTTATTTGCTGTTCAACCGGTCACGCAGCAGTTTGCCGGTTTTAAAGAAAGGCACTTTCTTGTCATCGACCTTAACTGCTTCACCCGTCCGCGGGTTACGCCCAAGGCGAGCATCGCGCGACTTGACCGAAAAAGCGCCAAAACCACGCAGTTCTACACGGTCACCTTTGGCAAGCGCGTCAATGATCTCTTCAAAAACGGTGTTCACGATCCGCTCTACATGGCGTTGAGTCAGGTGCGGATTCTCATCTGCAATCTTTTGTATCAGTTCCGAACGGATCATTCGCAAAGTCCCCCTTTGGTCATAGCCACGCCCCAGTTTTTCGGGGTCATTATCGATCATTCAGCGCATATCTCGACGGACTATAGGGAAAATTTACTTCCGCACAAATGAAATTGATTAAGAATTATGGCTACTAAGCAAAGAGGCCCCTCCAATTGGAGGGGCCTCTTCGATTGTTTCGCGATCGCTGACAGTCAGATCACTTCTTGTCAGCTTTCAGAGCCGCTCCAAGGATGTCACCCAGCGATGCGCCCGAATCGGACGAACCATACTGTTCGACGGCTTCTTTCTCTTCTGCGATTTCACGTGCTTTGATCGACAGGCCCATGCGACGGGTCTTTGGATCAATGTTGGTCACGCGAACGTCGATCTTGTCGCCAACGCTGAAACGCTCTGGGCGCTGATCAGCGCGCTCACGCGACAGGTCGGAACGACGGATGAAGGATTTCGCGCCGTTGTATTCAACTTCAACGCCACCCTCTTCGATCGCGGTCACAACAACAGAAATGATCCCGCCGCGCTTTACGCCATCAACTGCATCGGTGAAGGTGTCTTCGCCCAAGGCTTTGACCGACAGCGAGATACGCTCTTTTTCGACGTCAACTTCGGTGACCGATGCGGTGACGGTGTCGCCCTTGCGATAGTTCGCAATCGCTTCTTCGCCGCGCTGGTCCCACGACAGGTCGGACAGGTGAACCATGCCGTCGATGTCGTTGTCGAGGCCGATGAACAGACCGAATTCGGTGATGTTCTTGACTTCGCCTTCGATGTTGGTGCCGATTGGGTGGGTTTCTGCAAACACTTCCCATGGGTTACGCTGGGTCTGCTTAAGACCGAGCGAAACGCGGCGCTTGGTGCTGTCGATTTCCAGAACCATGACGTCAACTTCCTGGCTGGTCGAAACGATCTTGCCGGGGTGTACGTTCTTTTTGGTCCAGGACATTTCCGAGACGTGAACTAGACCTTCAACGCCGGCTTCCAGCTCAACAAATGCGCCGTAATCGGTGATGTTGGTGACACGGCCCTTATGCGTCGTGCCCAAAGCGTACAGCTTTTCAACTGCATCCCATGGATCCGACTGCAACTGCTTCATGCCAAGGCTGATGCGGTGAGTGTCTTTGTTGATCTTGATAACCTGAACTTTGACAGTCTCGCCAATGGCCAGAATTTCCGACGGGTGGTTGACCCGGCGCCAAGCCATATCCGTGACGTGCAACAGACCATCAACGCCGCCCAGATCGACGAACGCGCCGTATTCGGTGATGTTTTTCACAACGCCGTCAACAGTTTGGCCTTCGGTCAGGTTGCCGATGACTTCAGCACGCTGTTCTGCACGCGACTCTTCAAGGATCGCGCGACGCGAAACCACGATGTTGCCACGACGACGATCCATTTTCAGGATCTGGAACGGTTGCTTCATACCCATCAACGGACCGGCATCGCGCACAGGGCGCACGTCAACTTGGCTGCCCGGAAGGAAGGCAACAGCGCCGCCCAGATCAACGGTAAAGCCACCTTTAACACGACCAAAGATCGCGCCATCGACGCGGGTCTCGGAGGCATATGCCTTTTCAAGACGATCCCATGCTTCTTCGCGACGAGCTTTCTCACGCGAGATTTGGGCTTCGCCACGCGAGTTTTCAACGCGGTCAAGGTAAACCTCGACTTCGTCGCCCACATTGATGTTGGGCTGCTCGCCTGGATTTGCGAATTCTTTCAGATCGATGCGGCCTTCCATCTTGTAGCCGACGTCGATGATGGCCTGGCCCGCTTCAATCGCGATAACCTTGCCTTTAACAACAGTACCCTCTTCGGGGGTGTCAATTTCAAAGCTTTCCTTCAGAAGGGCTTCGAATTCGTCCATAGCTTTAGAGTTCATAGTTGGTCCTTTTCACGTATTTTCACTGGCCGCGCGGTTGGCTCCGCTGGTCTTGATAAAATAGGCAAGGGGCCGTGGCATATGCCCGACCCTTTCCAAGGGCGTCTTAGGGTGTAAGGCAGGTTTTGGCAAGGGTAATGGGTTGGAAAGGTGGCTTTGGATGGGGAACGGGCACGGGCCCTTGGCAAAAAGGCCCCCGGATGCGGGGGCCTTGCGCGCTTGGTGATGGGGTAAAGTGGGTCAGGCCACCATGGTCACCAATTCTGACATCGGTTTGCGCACTTTTTTGGCGCCGTTCAGCCAATCGCCAGCGGCCGCACGGTAGCCAAGCGGCATCAGAGTCACCGCGCGCAGGCCCTTGGCGCGAAGACCAAGAATTTCGTCAACCTGATCCGGATCAAACCCTTCCATCGGTGTGGCGTCAACCTCTTCAAACGCAGCGGCGGTCAGCGCGATTCCAAAGGCGATATAGGCTTGGCGTGCGGCGTGCTGATAGTTCACTTCGGCGGTGCGCGGCAGGTATTGTGCCTTCAGCCCGTCAAAATAGGCGTTGAGCTGTGCCATTGGCGTGCCACGTTCCGCGTGCATCTGGTTGACGACTGCGTCGATCCGTTCAGCTGTGTAATTGTCCCAGGCCGCGAACACCAGCAAATGGCTGCCATCCGTAACCTGCGCTTGGCCGTATGCCGCCGCGCGCAGTTTCGCTTTAGCCTCTGGATTTGTCACAACGATGATTTCAAAGGGCTGAAGGCCGCTGGAGGTAGGCGCAAGACTTGCCGCTTCAAGAATTGCTTTGACCTTTGCCTCGGACACGGTCTTTGCGGGATCCATGGCTTTGGTTGCGTGACGCCAGTTCAGTTTTTCATTCAGCATAGGTTTGGACCTTTATTTCAGTATGGTTATCATACTGGTATTAATTTGATACTGGTATATATGGGACACTAGACAGCAACCACAAGCCCCCCCATATTGATTTTTTCAGATCAACCGGCGAAATAACCTAGATGAGCGGCACAGAGTTTTCATCACAGTGTCAGGTGATCAATTCGGTTTTGGCCCGGGTTGGCGACCGATGGAGCGTGCAGATCATCTTTGCATTGGGGAACGGCCCCAAGCGTTTTAATGCCTTAAAGCGGGATCTTGGCATCACCCAACGTGTGTTGGCAAAAACGCTGCGGGATTTGCAAATCGACGGGCTGGTGATGCGGCAAGAGTCCGCAGATCTTTTGCCGAAAGTCGAATATGAATTGACGGAATTGGGCCGCAGTTTTCGCGGGCCTGTGTTGGCGTTGGCCGAATGGGCGATCCAAAACGCTGCTGCAATCTGCACTCTGTCGCAAACCGCTACATCAGCAAGGCTGTCCTTGATGGAAGCGGCCGCAGAATAGGGGTTAAGGCCTAGGCTTCGCGGATCAGCGCTGATTGATGACCTCTTGCCATCGTGGCGCGCAAACTACCCCAACCTAGGGTGATGCCTGACTCTCCGCCCAACGGTCATGCCTTCCCAAATGCTGCCGCATTGACTGAAGCAGGCCCTTAGACAAGTATTGTTCTCGGTTAACGGGAGGTTATCCTATGTCACAAACAACGCAAATTCGCATCGGCTGGGGCCTTTCTGCCCTTTTTACGTTTTTCATGTTGGGCGCGTCAGTTGCGCCGAAACTGTTGGGGATGCCCGTCGCACAACAAACCATGGCGGCTTTGGGCTGGCCCGATGCGCCGGTGATATTGATCGGATGTCTTGAACTGGTGTGCACCTTACTTTTCATCTTTCCGCCCACGGGCCTGTTGGGCGCGGTGCTGATGATGGCAATTCTTGGCGGTGCCATAACCACACAGTTACGTGCTGGCTCTCCTTTGGCGTCACATACCCTTTTCGGGATTTATCTCGGCGTGCTGATGTGGGTCGGATTGGTCTTGCGCGACCCTCGGGTGCGTACGGTGTTTCCGCTGATCAGCCGTTAAGCCGCGCTATTGACTGCAACACATGCTGCACAGCAAGGGCGATGGCCACATCCACCGGCAGATCAGTGGTATCAATGACGATTGCATCCTCTGCCGCGCGCAAGGGCGCGTCGGCGCGGCCCATGTCGCGGGCATCGCGTTCGATGACTTCGGCGAGAACCTGCGTGGCGTCGCCGCCCACCTCTAACCAGCGACGATGCGCGCGCGCGGCACTGCTGGCAGTAATGTACAGTTTTACCTCTGCCTCAGGGCAAATCACCGTACCGATATCACGACCATCCAAAACAGCACCGCCCGGCGAGCGGGCAAAGCGGCGCTGAAACGCGAGGAGAGCCGCGCGCACGTCGGGGATCGCCGCTACTTGGCTTGCTGCCTGACCGGCAGCAAGGGTGCGCAAGTCATCCCGTGCAAGATCGGCGTCGCACAAAGTACGCGCGGCGGTCACAGGATCGCCCCCCTTTGCGCCAACAGCACGGTAAAGCAGCCCCGTATCCAGATGTGCAAAACCAAAGCGCGCGGCAACGGCGCGCCCGATCGTCCCTTTGCCCGCAGCTGCCGGACCGTCAATCGCCACCGTAAAAATCATCTTAAGGCCTTTCTGATCCTCGGCGCAGATTGAAAAGCAGGGCGGCAAAGGCCAAAATGATCGCCACGATGGCCGTCGCGGTTTTCCATTGGGTCATCGTACTGGCCCAGACCACCAAAGCATCAGAGGGAACAGCCCCGGGGGCAGTTTTGCTGAAAATCAAGGCTACAGCTTGGTTTTCCAGTAGATCCAAGCAGCAATACGCAATGGCAGGCAGAGCGAGTTTGCTAAGCAGCCCCGTCGCCATGCGCAAAGGGATCAACAAAGTGATCATGACAAACAGCGGCACAACGGTATCAAGAACACGTACCCAGCCTTGATAGAGTGTAGCCCCTTGCGATGACAGAGTAGCAAGATAGTGCTGCACCTCTGCGACATCATAGCCCCGGTAGCGCATGTCAAGCGTCGCCTCGCCCGCAGACATACCCGGCAAAACGACGATATGGGCATAGGCAAGCAGCGCGAAAAGCGAGAGCGTTGCAATCGGAACCCCAAGCCTGAACAACCGCCCTTGCATGATTTAGCCCCTTAAGCCTTGCATGACCTAGTCCCTTGTCAGTGTGGCCCCAAGCTGTG
>JAAFIJ010000091.1 GCA_013298675.1 Rhodobacterales bacterium
AGAGTTTGTCCGTCACAGCGCAAAATATTGAAGGAGAGATCGACGTTGGCAACGATACATTGGTGCGGCACTGGGTTGTCGTCCGGGCCGGGTCTGCGGCGGTTGATTGAGGCCGACCACAAGGTTGTGGTGTGGAACCGGACGGTGGAAAAAGCGCGTGAAGCGGTGGGGGATTTGACCCAAGATATTCGCGCATATAGCCTTGAGGCGCTGAGTGCTGCGTTGGAACCAGGTGATCTGGCGATTTCCATGCTGCCAGCGGATCAACACGTGTTGATCGCAAAAGCCTGTCTGGCCAAGGGCGCACATTTTGTCTCGTCGAGTTATATTGCGCCGGAAATGCGTGAGTTGGATGCTGCATTTCGCGCCAAGGGGTTGGTATCGGTCAACGAAGTGGGGCTTGATCCTGGTATCGATCATTTGATGGCGCATGATCTGGTGGCGCGCTATCGCGCGTCCAAGGGCTATCACGCGGACAATGTGCTGTCGTTCTTTTCCTATTGCGGTGGCGTGCCGAAAATTCCCAACCCGTTTCGTTACAAATTCAGCTGGGCCCCAGTGGGTGTGCTCAAAGCATTGCGATCGCCGTCACGGTCGCTACGCGATTTTTCCGAACTGCGCGTGGCGCGGCCTTGGGATGCGATCACGTCTTATGACGCGCCCTTGCCAGTGGCGGAAAGTTTTGAAGTCTATCCGAATCGTGACAGCTATCCTTTCATTGAGGACTACCAGTTTGATCCGGCATGGAAGCTGCGCGATTTCGTGCGCGGAACGATCCGTCTGAACGGCTGGGCCGAAGCTTGGTCGCCCGTTTTTCGCGAGATTGAAACCTTGTCGGGGCCGCAAGGGGATGCACGGTTGGCTGAGATGGCGGAAGGGTTTTTGAAAGAAAACGCCTATGCGCCGGGAGAACCGGACCGGGTGGTGTTGTTCGTGACCTTGAAAGCTGAGCGTGAAGGCCGCGTGGTGTTTCACGAGACCTGGGCGATGGATGCTTGGGGCGACGCGCGTGGCACCGCCATGGGGCGGTTGGTGTCAGTGCCCGTTTCGCTGGCAGTAGAATCCGTTTTGGCGGGTGAGATTTCGGCAGGCGTGCACGCCGCTCCGCATGATCCGCGATTGATCAACAAATGGATGGCCGAGATCACTAAGCTTGTGCAGTATCTTCAGCGCATACAGCACAACACCTGAGGCGTATGCCGGGCAATGGGGCATCGAGCCCCATTGCCCGGCGCAGCCCGTTGGGCTGCGGGCCCGGCGGCCCTTGGATCATGTGCAATTGCTGCCATCGGACGGCTGAACGGGATGACAGCCGCGCGGCTTATGGTTAGACTGTGCGACGATGAGAACCGGAAAATCGGGCGCAACGAGGCAGAGCATGGCGAAGGCGAGCGAAACCGGCGCGACGGCCAGACCGAAAAGCGGTCCGAAGGGTAGTGCGAAGGGCAGCCTTGGCAATCGCTTTGCAATGTGGCGCGCGCGGCGTGCGGCACCTGTCACAGGTTTTGCCTCTCAACCTGAGCCGCGTACCATTGGTCTTTACTCGCGTGGCAAACAGTTGATGAGCGGGAATTTCATGGCCTCGGGTCACTTGATCGCGGCGCCTGACCGTCCGATCTGGGAGGTTGCAGCCGCAAATTCAGAGTTCGAGCAAGAGGCGCATGGTTTCGGCTGGCTTGACGATCTTGCGGCGGTTGGCGATCAAGCGGCAAAAGCGCGGGCGCAAGACTGGCTGTGGCAATGGATCGCCCTTTACGGCAAGGGGCAGGGGCCCGGCTGGACACCTGATCTGACAGGTCGGCGGTTGATCCGCTGGATCAATCACGGGTTTTTCGTGCTGACAACGCGCGACAAGGCGCAATCGGACGCCTATTACAATTCCTTGTCGGCCCAAGTGGTCTTCCTGTCATGGCGCTGGCCGCATGCGGCACCGGGACTGCCCCGGTTTGAGGCATTGACAGGTCTTATTTCGGCTGGTTTGGCCTTGACCGGTTTGAAATCACGGGTTGCCCCCGCGGTGACAGCATTGGCGCTTGAATGCGACAATGAGATTGATGCGTTGGGTGGTATTTCTACCCGCAATCCCGAAGAGTTGCTGGAGGTGTTTACCCTCTTGACATGGGCCGAACGCGCCTTGGCCGAAGCGGGATTGGTCGCACCGCGCGCGCTTTTACAAGCGCAAGAGCGGATAGCACCGACCTTGCGCGCATTGCGGCACGCGGACGGGGGGCTTGCCCGCTTTCATGGGGGCGGGCGCGGCACCGAAGGGCGGTTAGATCAAGCGCTTTCGTCGGCGGGGATCAAGCCCACCGTTTTGGGCGCGCACAGCTTTGGCATGGGGTTTGCTCGGTTAGCGGGGGGGCGCACGACTTTGGTAGTTGATACCAAAGCGCCGCCAGACGCCAAGGCGGGGCTATATGCCCATGCCTCTACGACCGCAATGGAACTGACTTCGGGGCGCAGGCCGCTTGTTGTTAACTGCGGGACTGGCACGCCTTTTGGGCCTGAGTGGCACAAGGCGGGCCGGGCCACTGCGTCACATTCTACCTTGTCGATTGATGGGTATTCATCGTCACGTTTGGGGGCAGGCGCGCAAGGTGACATTCTGGTCGACCGTGCACAGGTCCATGACCTGCACCAGTCAACGCTGCATGAGGGACAGCACCTGTCACTGGCGCATAACGGCTGGTCTGCTACGCACGGGTTGCTGCATCGACGCGATCTGACCTTATCGATAGACGGGCGCAAGCTGTCGGGGGCGGAGTTTCTGGGCCCAACGACCCAAGCAGAACAGGACCGATTCGAACAATTGCTGAGCCACGGCAAGCTGCAAGGCATCGCATTTTCTGTGCGGTTCCATCTGCACCCTGATGTCGACAGTCGTCTGGATATGGGAGGGAATGCTGTTTCAATGGCGCTAAAAAGCGGTGAGATTTGGGTCTTTCGGCATGATGGTCGCCTAAAACTTAGTCTGGATACCTCTGTGTATCTGGAAAAAGGTCGCTTGAAACCGCGTGGCAGCAAACAAATCGTCCTAAGCGGGCGGGCGCATGAACTAGAGACATTGGTGGGCTGGACCTTGGCGAAAGCACAGGATACTCCGCTGGCCATCCGCGATCTGGACCGGGACGATCTGCACGCCTCGCTTTGACCGCGCAACACGTCGAATGCTATCCGAATCTGCAAAGGGATCCCGCATGCCAAATCTCGTCCCTATCGGCCGCGCGCTGATTTCTGTTTCGGATAAAACCGGGTTGTTGGAATTGGCACGGTCCTTGGTGACCGAAGGGGTTGAATTGATTTCGACCGGGGGCACGGCAAGCATGCTGCGCGCCGCTGGGCTTGTGGTGCGGGATGTGGCCGAGGTGACGGGCTTTCCCGAAATGATGGACGGCCGGGTCAAGACGCTGCACCCGAATGTGCACGGTGCGCTGCTCGCATTGCGTGATGACGATGAACATTTGCTGGCGATGGCGGCGCATGGGATTGAACCGATCGATTTGCTGATCGTCAATCTGTACCCGTTTGAAGAAACAGTGGCGCGCGGCGCGGATCACACCACATGCATCGAGAACATCGATATTGGCGGCCCGGCGATGATCCGGGCGGCGGCCAAGAACCACCGGTTTGTGACTGTGGTCACCGATCCTGCAGATTACGCAGGTCTATTGGATCAAATGCGCGCGCAAGACGGGGCGACGTCATTGGCGTTTCGCCAAAGGCTGGCACTTGCCGCCTATTCCAAAACCGCCGCTTATGACACGGCGGTGTCAAGTTGGATGGCGACGCAGTTGGGCGAGGCCACGCCGCGCCACCGCGCCTTTGCGGGCAAACTGGCGCAACCGCTTCGTTACGGCGAAAACCCGCACCAAGGGGCAGCCTTCTATGTCGATGGGTCGCGCCGTGAAGGTGTGGCCACCGCCAAGCAATGGCAGGGCAAAGAGCTGTCTTACAACAATATCAACGACACTGACGCTGCATTTGAATTGGTGGCAGAATTTGCGGGCGCAGAGCCGACTTGCGCGATTATCAAACACGCCAATCCGTGTGGTGTTGGCAAAGCTGCCTCGTTGAAAGACGCGTATCTGCGCGCCTATGCCTGTGACCAAACCTCGGCATTTGGCGGTATTGTCGCGCTGAATCAACCGCTTGATGCAGAAACTGCAGAAGAAATCATCAAGATTTTCACCGAAGTTGTGATCGCCCCCGGTGCCAGTGATGAGGCGCGGGCGATCTTTGCCACCAAGAAAAACCTGCGCTTGTTGACCACCAAAGATCTGCCAGATGCACAGGCCAAAGGCACCGCGTTCAAGCAAGTTGCCGGTGGATTTCTGGTGCAGGACCGGGATGTTGGGGACTTGGATCCCAGCGAACTAAAGGTCGTGACCAAACGCAAACCGACAGACGCGGAAATGAGCGATCTTATGTTTGCGTGGACGGTGGCAAAACATGTCAAATCCAACGCGATCATTTATGTCAAAGATGGTGCGACAGTCGGGATCGGGGCAGGACAAATGAGCCGGATCGACAGCACGCGGATCGCGGCGCGCAAAGCCGGCGATATGGCCGAGGCGCTCGGCCTGCCGCAAAGTCCGACCATCGGGTCGGTGGTTGCGTCGGATGCGTTCTTTCCTTTTGCCGACGGTTTGATCGCTGCGGCCGAGGCAGGGGCCACCGCGATTATTCAACCGGGCGGGTCGATGCGCGATGAAGAGGTGATTGCTGCCGCCGATGCGCGCGGTATTGCGATGATCTTTACCAACCAACGTCATTTCAGGCACTGAAACCATGCGACTTCTTGCCCTTATCGCGACGGTGGTCTTTGCGCTTGACCAAGCCAGCAAATGGCTGGTTGTTTATTGGTTAGATCTGGCCAATCGCGGTGAGATTGATGTCCTGTCACCTTTGCTGAACTTTCGGATGGCGTGGAACCGGGGTGTCAATTTCGGTTTGCTGTCGGGCGAGGCTGATCTGACTCGGTGGATGTTGATCGCAATTGCAGTGGTGATTTCCGCTTGCGTGGTCTGGTGGGTTTACCGCGATCAGGCGGGCCGCTGGGCGATGATCTCGGCAGGGATGCTGGTTGGCGGCGCGTTAGGCAACGTGACGGACCGGCTGATCTGGGGGGCAGTGGCAGATTTTCTGAATATGTCGTGCTGTGGTATCGAGAATCCCTTTTCGTTTAACGTCGCGGATGTGGCGATTTTTGCGGGCGCGATTGGTCTGGTGATCTTTTCTGACAAGCCGAAAACACCTGCCGCGCCAAAAACCGCCGGCAAGGCCCCGCGCAAACCGCGAAAGTCAGCGTGAACACCTCACAATGACCCCGTGACGTGCGCGAAGCGATGCGCTAAGACGTCAAGACCAACGAGGGGAGAGACAGCAATGCCGTCAGCGCGCGTGGTTCTTGCAATCGCCTGCACCGCTATGCTGGTGCTCGGTGGATGCGGTCGCAAGTCCGAAACGCCAGAGCTGATGAACATCCGCTCCTCGACCAATGGCCCTGATGAATTTGGCATCCTGCCTGCCAAAGCGCTGGAACTGCCCGAAGACCTGACCGCCTTGCCTGAACCCACCCCCGGCGGTGGCAATCTGTCCGACCGCGATCCGATGGCCGAGGCGATTGTTGCGCTTGGCGGGACACCACGCGCCAAAGGTGCCGGGGTGCCCTCTGGTGACGGTGCACTTTACGCCCATGCAGCACGTTTTGGCGGCAGCGCTGACATCCGCCAGGTTTTGGCCGCCGAAGACCTTGCTTTCCGGTCCAAGAACCGTGGCCGTCCGTTGGAGCGTTTGTTCAACGTGAACGTCTATTTCAAAGCCTATAAGAATATGCTTTTGGATCAGGATGCCGATCTTGCCCGTTGGCGCAAACTTGGCGTGCGCACGCCGTCTGCCCCACCACCACCTGTCAACTAAGCGAGCAACCTCTGCCCGCACAGGCAATCCCGTGCACTGCCCGGTCACTTTGGCGTCACTTGGTCGCAAGGGGGCTTGTACATGACGCCTATTCTATTAGCTCTGTGCCAACTGTTACAGGAGTGCTGACATGAGGCCATTTTACCGCCTTGCGCTGCTTGCCATCACCGCGCTGCCGACGATGTCGCTGGCGGATGAAGTGACCAGCTTTACTTTGGACAATGGGATGCAGATTGTGGTGATTGAAGATCACCGCGCACCTGTGGTGGTGCAAATGGTTTGGTATCGCACCGGATCGGCCGACGAATTACCCGGCCATTCCGGAATTGCGCATTTCTTTGAACATCTGATGTTTAAAGCCACAGACGATTTGGCCGCAGGCGAGTTTACGGCGACGGTTGAAGCGCAGGGCGGCAATGACAACGCCTTTACCAGTAATGATTATACCGCCTATTTCCAACGCATTGCCGCGGACAGGCTGGATTTGGTCATGCGGATGGAGGCGGACCGCATGCGCGATCTGCAATTGACCAAGGATGTGCTGGAAACCGAACGCGAAGTGATTCTGGAAGAGCGCGCTCAACGCACCGACAGCGATCCCGGTGCATTGTTGGGCGAACAAATGGACGCCGCTCAGTATATGAACCATCCATATGGTATACCCGTGATCGGCTGGCGGCATGAAATCGCGGCTTTGAGCCTTGAGGATGCAGATGCGTTTTACCGCGCGAATTATGCCCCCAACAACGCGATCCTGATCGTGGCGGGCGACGTAAAACCGCAAGACGTTCTGGCATTAGCAAAGGCGAACTATGGCCCACTTGCGCCTTCTGACAAAATTGCACCACGCCATCGCCCGACAGAGCCGCCGCAACTGGCAGAGCGTCGGATCGTGCTGGCGGACGAGCGTGTGTCAGAGCCCTATGTGATCCGTACGTATCTCGCCCCCAACCGCAGATCAGGTGATCAGGCAGAGGCAGCTGCCTTGACAATTCTGGCCGAATTGCTGGGCGGCAATGCGACAACCTCTGTGATGGCGCGGGCGTTGCAATTTGACAGCCAGACTGCAGTTTGGTCCTCGGCGTTTTACAATGGGTCCTCGCTTGACCCTCAAACCTTTGGCGTGGCCATTGGGCCAATGCCGGGCGTAAGCCTAGCCGATGCAGAGGCGGCCATGGATAAAGTGATCGCGGATTTCATCAAGGCTGGTGTGAACCCAGAAGAGCTTGGCCGGATCAAGACGCAGATTCGCGCGTCCAAGATTTATGGCCGCGATGATGCGATGGGGCTTGCGCAGGAATACGGTGCGTCCTTGGCCGTGGGTCTGACGATCGACGATATTCAAGACTGGCCCACGGCATTGCAGGCAGTAACTGAAGCCGACGTATTGGCCGCCGCCGCCAAAGTCTTTGACCGTCGCAATGCGGTGACGGGTTGGCTGACCCCGAAAGAGGAGGCTGCAGAATGATGAAGAGATCCCGTATAATGCCGAAATTTATGCTGGGTATAACCCTGATCGTCATGGCGTTGACCACACCTTTGCGCGCCGAAATCGTGATCCAAGAGGTGACCTCACCGGGCGGGATCAAGGCTTGGCTGGTCGAGGAACATGGCATCCCCTTTACCGCCCTAGAAATTCGTTTTCAGGGCGGCACATCGCTGGATGCTGCGGGTAAACGAGGCGCGGTCAATCTGATGACGGCGCTGATCGAAGAGGGGGCTGGTGCGCTGGATTCCCAAGGCTTCGCCGCGGCGCGTGACGCGTTAGCAGCCCAGTACAGCTTTCGCTCTGACATCGACGGTGTTTCGGTGTCTGCCCAGTTCCTGACCGAAAATCGCGATGCTGCGACAGCGTTGTTGCATGATGCATTGATCAAGCCGCGTTTTGATCAAGACGCCGTTGACCGGGTGCGCGGGCAGGTAGAGGCGAATTTGCGGGCGTCGGAAAAAGATCCCGGAACTATTGCGGAAAATATCGCGCGCGCGCGCACCTTTGGCGCGCACCCTTACGGCAGTTCGGGCGACGGCACCTTGCAAAGCGTGGCGGGCCTGACGCGTGACGATATGATCGCGGCGCACAAGGCGGCACTCGCGCGGGACCGGATTACGGTATCGGCTGCGGGCGATATTTCTGCGGCTGATCTAGGGGTACTGCTTGATAAGTTGTTGGGCGATCTGCCCGCGACAGGTGCGCCCTTGCCGGCGCGCGCGGATATGGTGATCAAGGGCGGAGTGAGCGTTGCGCCGTTCCCCGGGCCCCAATCGGTTGTGTTGTTTGGTCACGGCGGCATGCGCTTTGACGACCCGGATTTCATCGCTGCCTCTATCATCAATGACATCCTTGGCGGCGGGCGATTTACCGCCCGTTTGATGACCGAAGTGCGTGAAAAGCGCGGGCTAACCTATGGGATTGGCACCGGGCTTTCGACCTCTGATCATTCAGAGGCACTCATGGGTCAGTTTTCAGCCAGCAACGAAAATGTGGCAGAGGCGATGGATGTGATCCGCGCGGAATGGGCGAAAATCGCGACTGAGGGCGTGACCGAAGCAGAGTTGAGCAGCGCCAAAACCTATATGACCGGGGCCTATCCGTTGCGGTTTGACGGTAATGGCACCATCGCGTCGATCCTTGTCGGCATGCAGATCATGGGTCTGCCCACCACCTATCCCGCCACCCGCAATGCACGGGTAGAGGCGGTGACGATGCAAGACATCAAACGTGTCGCAGCACGGCTGTTAAAGCCGGATGATCTGTATTTCGTAGTTGTGGGTGAACCGGTTGGGTTGAAGTCTACGGAGTAGCACGTTAGGGCACGGCAACAGGGCCGCCCCGTGTTCGCCCTGCGAAAATCGTCGTATTGCTGCCGAAGCGTGCCTGTTCGAATCTGTGGCCCTTTTTCCCGGCTGATGCTAAACTTGGGGGTATGACAGTCATTCACCCCAACATAGGCGCAGACCTGCGCCCGAGACTTGATCGAACTGGTGCCGTCGCGCCAGTGATCCGTCAAT
>JAAFIJ010000092.1 GCA_013298675.1 Rhodobacterales bacterium
TGAACAGATGTTTGTGGCCGCAGAGTTGCACCCGGCGATGCTGCTTTATCTTGATCAGATCAATTCTGTCGGGCCCAATACCAATTAGGGCAAGCGGCGCGGGCGGGGATTGAACGAGAATCTCGCGCGCGAAATGATTGAACTGCATTCTTTGGGGGCAGGTGCAGGCTATAGCCAGCAAGATGTGCGCCAATTGGCTGAATTGCTGACCGGAATTACCTATTCGCCCATCGACGGATTGCATTACGATAAGAACCGGGCGGAGCCGGGACCCGAGCAGATTTTGGGGCGTGAGTATACGGGTGAGTCTATGGACACCATTCGTCTGGCTTTACGCGATTTGGCCCGGCGCCCCGAAACGCGGGCGCATATCTGTCGCAAGATTGCAGTGCATTTCATTTCAGACACGCCAGAGCCGGATCTTTTGGCGCAGATGGAGGCTGCTTGGGGGGACGCTGGGGGTGATTTGCGTGCGGTTTATGCCGCCATGCTGTCGCATTCAACAGCGTGGGATCCCGTTGCACATAAAGTGCGACAACCGTTTGAATTTCTTGTGGCGGCGCTGCGGGCGCTGGGTGTCGACGGGGCAGGCGTGGTGGCCATGTCTGCGCGCGATTTTCAAAAGCTGATTTTGGATCAGATGTTGTTGATGGGCCAGCGCATGAAGCGGCCAATTGGACCTGACGGTTGGCCAGAAGAACAGGAAGCGTGGATCACCCCGCAAGGGCTTGCCAGTCGGATCACATGGGCGATGGAAGTGCCTGGGCGATTGGTCAATCCTTTGCCAGACCCGGGTGCTTTGGCCATGCGGGTCTTGGGCGACCGCCTGACGGACGTCGTGCGCAAGGCGGCAACCCGGGCGGAAAGTCAACGTGAAGGCGTAGGGATGGTTCTGGCTTCGGCCGAATTTAACAGACGATAAGGAGCAAACGCGATGGACCGACGGAATTTTCTGCAAGGCGCGTTGGCACTTGGGTGTTCGGCCGCGGCACATCCGCTGATGACGACTGTCACCTTGGCGGGCACCCAAGGCGGCAAACCGCTGGGTGAAAACCGTTTGATTGTCATGGTGTTGCGTGGGGCGATGGACGGACTTGACGTGGTCCAGCCGCGCGGTGAGGCGCTGTATGCCGGAATGCGGCCAACGCTGGCTCAGATCCCTGGCATTGATTTGAACGGCTTTTTCAGCCTTCATGCCGGTCTGTCTGGCTTGATGCCATTATGGCATGCGGGCGAATTGGCTTTTGTTCAGGCTACGGCAACTCCTTACCGCAACAAGCGCAGCCATTTTGAAGGACAGGATTTGCTAGAGGCGGGCACGGGCATGGATGTCTCGCTGGCGGCGATCAAAGACGGATGGCTGAACCGGATGCTACAGGTCGTGCCTGGGTTGGTGGCGGAAACCGCCTATGCCATCGGGCGCGATGCGGTGCCAATGTTGGAAGGCCCGGCCCCGGTACGCAACTGGGCGCCAGAAACGCGGATCAAGTTGTCTCCCCAAGCGCAACTTTTGCTGGAAGCGGCCTATGAGCAGGACCCGTTGTTTCACGCAGCCGCCATGGAAGCGATGGAAATTGCAGGCGATGCGGGTCTTGCCCTCGATGTGCAGGGCAAGGTCAAGGGCGGTCCGAAACTGAACGAAATCGGTCGGTTGACCAAATTTGCGGCAAGCCGCTTGCGCGAAGATACAAGAATTGCCGCGTTTTCCTTGTCGGGTTGGGACACGCACAAGGGTCAAGCGCGCGCCCTTCCGCGGGCATTGGTCAATTTGCAGGACGCGATCTTGCAATTGCGTGATGGGCTGGGGCCCGAAGTTTGGTCAAAAACGACCCTACTGGCGATGACGGAATTCGGCCGCACTGCACGCGAAAACGGCACGGGCGGGACCGATCATGGTACGGGCGGGATGATGATTGCTGCTGGTGGCGCGGTGAACGGCAGGCAAATCTTGGGGAAATGGCCAGGCCTTGCGGATGCCGACATGTTTGATCAACGCGATCTGATGCCGACCAGCGACGTGCGGGCTTGGGCAGCGTTGGCCATGCAGGATATGTTCGGGTTAGAGCGCGGCATGCTGGAAACCGTGGTCTTCCCCGGTCTGCAAATGTCGGGCGAAAAGGGCTTGATCCTTTAGCGCGGGGGAGCTGGTTCTTGAACCAAAGCGCTTGAATTTAGGTCTAAGTGCCGCTCATTTTGCACCACTGTGACGACGATCAAGCAAAGTGTCAGGACAACCGCCGTCAAGACAAGCGATCTGAGATCAAAGCTTTCAATATCGTCGTTCAAGAGGCGTCGAAGCCGGGACATCGGATTTCCTAAGACAGGTCTACGGTCATGAGTTTGGGCGCGAACTGTGACAGAAGTAGGGGCAAGCAAGGACATTCTCGCGACAAAAAATGAAACAAATCATGTCGTTTGTGGGTCCTTGCAAGCCCCTCAACCTGTGGTCCATACTGCGGCCCACAGACGAGGAGTGGATGATGGCCGAGACAGGATTTGCTGTGCCGAATTGGGTTGCCCCAAGGCTGCCGGACGCATCCGCGCTGCAAGGGGAATGGGTGCGGCTGGAAAGACTTGACGCCGACGCCCACGCCGCTGGTCTTTTTGCCGCCTTTAGCGGGCACGAAGCCTTGTGGGATTACATGCCTTATGGGCCGTTTACCGCCTCTTCTGCTTACCATCGTTGGGTCAAAGACAATTGCTCGACACAAGACCCCTACTTTTACGCTCTGCGCAACCAAGAGTCTGGGCAAATTGGCGGCGTTGCAAGTTATCTTCGGATTACTCCCGGCGCGGGTTCGATCGAAGTTGGGCATATTTGCCTTTCGCCCGCGTTGCAGCAAAGCCGTGCCGCCACCGAGGCGATGTTTCTGATGATGGATTGGGCGTTCAAAGCGGGATACCGGCGCTATGAATGGAAATGTGATGCGCTGAACCGACCATCACGGCGCGCGGCACAGCGCTATGGGTTCAGCTATGAAGGCGTGTTTCGTCAGATGTCTATCGTCAAAGGGCGCAACCGCGATACTGCTTGGTTTTCGGTAATTGATGCTGAATGGCCCGCATTGCGTGAGGCGTATTTGGCGTGGCTATCGCCTGCAAACTTTGACAATCAAGGACGCCAAAAAGAGCGCCTTTCTGATCTCACACAATTGGCACGCAGCGGGTTTGATCCAACCCTTTAACATAGAGTTTGCGCGATATCGCTCAGGATGGTTCCTTGAGTTTTCTCACGCGTCGTTGGAAGGTTCTGACGAACGTAAAGACCGTTCGCGGTGCGATATTGCGAGGGAAATCAGTGCTGTAGTTTTGTACGATCGTCTGTCTGAAGTCTGCGCAACAGTAGTTTTTGTAACGGGCCGATGGATCCGTCTGGGGACAAAGCCACGCGTGCGGCTGCTTGCAAAGGCGCATCGCCGGCATGTGTCGCGATCCCAAGGACAAACCCACCTATGTAGGTTTGCAAATGTGGTGTTTGCTTTTGTTGCAATGAAAACGCTGCGTGTTCCATATCCTCTCGCAGCGCAAGTTGATCCGCATCGTTGGCGTGATCCATCAAGCCAAGCGGCGTTAGATCGCCTGACAAAAGATGGACCAATGTCGCCAGACTTTTGATTGGTTTTTCCAAAAATCCATCCGCACCGGCGGTTATAGCACTGTCTCTGCCTTCGGGCTGCCCGGACGTTGCGAGAATAAGTCCTGGCCTGTTTCCATTCTGCGACAGTTGCCCGATCAAATCCTCGCCCCGGCCGTCGGGCAGGCCCAGATCTATGATCAACACGTCTGGAACATAAACGCGCAAATGCGCTTTTGCGGTGGCCAGGTTTTCGGCGCGGCGCAGGCGGGCGCCGTTGCGCTGACACAACAGGCGCAAGGCGTCACACGCAAATCGACTGTCTTCGACCACCAGCACAGTCACCCCTTGTAAAGGCAACTGCGATTGAGCGTGGGGTAAGTGAAACTCATTGATCGGGTTTTGAAAGGAGTTTTGCTGGTTGGGCATGGCGCGGACCTAACGTTCAGGAACGATGCGCCTTTGAACCATGCCGGGACTAATTATTCCTTAATGATTTACCAAAAAGCAGGAGCCCAGCCAAATTTTGGTGGGCTGATTTCCGCTGCCTGCGACGCCGCGACCCCTTGCTGAACCGCTTCGAGGCACGCATAACACCGCAAAGCGTGTGCAGGAGCTTGGAATGATCGGTCGTCTCAATCATGTCGCCATTGCGGTCCCAGATCTTGAGGCGGCGTCATCGCAGTACCGTGAAACCTTGGGTGCCGTCGTCGGCCAGCCCAAGGATGAGCCTGACCACGGGGTAACGGTGGTCTTTATCGAATTGCCAAATACCAAAATTGAGCTGCTTTATCCTTTGGGGGACAATTCACCTATCAAGGCATTCTTGGAAAAGAATCCAGCGGGCGGGATTCACCATATCTGCTATGAGGTGGAGGATATTCTTGCGGCGCGCGATCAATTGCGCGCCAGCGGCGCGCGGGTGTTGGGAAGTGGAGAGCCAAAGATCGGGGCACATGGAAAGCCGGTTTTGTTCCTGCACCCCAAAGACTTCAATGGCTGCTTAGTAGAATTGGAACAGATATGAGCATTACAGCCGCCTTAGTGTTGTTTTCGGTCACGTGGTTCATGGTGTTCTTTTGCGTTTTGCCTTGGCGCTTTCAAAGCCAAGCTGATGTTGGCCCCGTCACACCCGGAACGCCGCGCTCTGCGCCAAATGATGCGCAAGTAGGCTATAAAGCCAAAATCACAACCGCGATTTCCGCCGTCCTGTTCGTGCTGGAATATCTGGTGATCGGGTCTGGCTGGATTACCCTGGAAAACATGGATTTTTTGGGCGTGATGAGCTGATCCAAATCTTTTGGGGCGCAATGCGAGTCTAAGTTTACCTTTGGGCTGCGATGGTCAGGCGGTGATAAAGATGGGTAAAGGTGGCAACCCCCAGAACCGGGATCACCAAGTTTACCAACGGAATGGATAGCGGTGCTGCCATCAGTGTGCCTGCCATCCAAACCTTGGCCCTGTTTTGTTTGTAAAGCGCCTTGGCACCAGGGATCCCCAGTCTGCGCGCCGCCACGAGGGTGAAATATTCGCGGCCAAGTAAATACCCATTCAGGGCCCAAAAGATCAACGGAATCAATGGTCCGGCGACCGCGTACAAAAACAGTGCAAGGATGTTGACCCCAATCAGAACGCCTAGAAAGTTCAATGTTCCGATTACCGTTGATCCAAAACTGGCCGAAGTGACAACGGGCAGGTTGGGATAGTATTTGTCCTCAACCGCTTGGGCGACGTCTTCGAGGAAAAGACCGGAGAACGCAGAGGCGACCGGGATCATCAGGAACACAGATAGCACCAGCATCAAGACAAACGATCCCCAACCCAAAAGCGTGTCGATGCCGCCAATGGGGCCAATCAAGGGAATTGTAATGCTGCCGGGGGCGAACATCTCTGCCACGAACAACAACGCCGCATATGCGCCCCACAACAGTGCTATGGCCAAGATGACACCAAGGACCACAACCCGGCGAAAGCGTGGGTCAAAAAGTTGCCCCAAAGCGGCGGCAAAGCATGAAAAGATCACGCCAGCCCCCATTGCACGACACGTGCAAGATCGGGGCGTGGGCGGTCGGCGCCTTCGTTGGCTGGGGTTCCCAGATGCACGATGCCGGCGACGGTTTCGCCTGGTGCACAGCCAAACGCACTGGCGATGAAGTCGTGATCATGCGAAGGCCAACCGGACAGCCAATTCGCCCCCCAGCCCGCTGCTTGCGCCGCATTGAGCAAGCCAAAACACAATGCACCTGCCGACAAAGTTTGCTCGATCAGCGGGACTTTGTCCGACGGTTTTGGCGATGCGATCACCACCACCGCCAATTGGCCCATATCAAACTGTCCTCGCGCCTTGGCGGTCTTTTCGCTGTCAGCCCCAATCGCCGTGGCGTGATCTGCGGCCAGCGTCGCAAGGCGCGCCATGTCGGGTTTTTCCAACACAATCAACCGCCAAGGCTCCAACTTACCATGATCAGGCACACGCAATGCGACCTCTAGGATTGGCTTTAGCGCCTCGCGGCTGGGCACTGGGCCTACGAACTGTTTGGCAGGATGGGACCGGCGCGCGGCCAAAAAGGCAAAAGCTTGGGGATTTGGGCTCGGCATGGGTGTCTCCTGTCCGGTGTCTTGGGCCATGGGTGGCGGGGAATGGCCAAGACGTCAAGCAGGTTGCATTCAATGTGGTGTGATCCCATAATTTTAGGATGCAAAAGGGTGAATGGTCATATCTGGCAGTGGAAGGGGCAGAGTTTGTTTGCCGGGTCACGCCTCGGGCGCGGCGTGCCGATATCCGACGTGAAGACGACATCATCCATGTGGCGGTGAACTCTGTCCCCGAAGACGGACAAGCCAACGCGGCCGTGATGGTGGCGCTGGCGCATGCCTTGGGGGTGGCCAAGACCCGGCTACAGTTGATCCGTGGCCACACGTCACGCGAAAAGGTATTTCGACTGATCTAGAGTTGGCGTCTATTTTGCATTGGGTTCAATGCGGTAGCAACCTTCGGGCAAATCAAGCGCTGCGGCCAGATCTTTGATTTGGCCCAGTGATAGGGTGATAACGACAGGCTGATCTGTGATCCCGTCAACCTGACGCAGCACGATGCAGTCTTCGAATGCCTCGATGATCAGGTCTTCTTGCAACGGGATCCGTGTATCGGTCCCGTCGTCAATCAGAGTAATCACGGTCGCGTCAAAGTCATGCTCAATGGTAAACATAAAGCAAGGCTATCGGCAACGCGGGGGCTACTCAAGGTCGAATCTCAGGCGCAACCGGACAACTTTCACCGCAAAACGCGTGGGTCGGAATGGGCATCGCACAGGGCCGTGATCGGCGGTTTGATGGGGCTGTTTGCGACGCGAGACTCTGATAGAACCGCGCCAAGAAACGGCAGGAGGCAGGCATGCAACTCAAATTGGTGGCGCTGGCAGGGGTTTTGGCTTTGGGCGGTTGTATCGCCCCTTATCCTCAGACAAATCCCTCACCCCGCCCCACTCCGGTCGCGCAACCCCTGCCTATTGCCGGACCCAATGGTCCGTTGGAACCCGAAGCGGCTGCACGCAATTTCCTGTCAGTGGTTCAGCGCGTGGAGCCCGTGGCAGAGGCCTATTGCCGTGAGGTGGGCTTGGTGGAAAACTGCGATTTCCAGATCTTGGTCGATGATCGCCCGGGCCAGCCGCCGAATGCGTTTCAGACCTTGGACAGGGCGGGCCGTCCGATCATTGCTTTTTCCGTGGCGTTGATTGCAGACGCGCGCAACGCAGATGAGATCGCCTTTGTCTTGGGCCATGAGGCCGCGCATCATATCCGGGGGCATATCCCCAAGCAGGAACAATCGGCAGTTTTGGGGGCTGTTTTGGCAGGGGTTGCGGCGCAGGCGGCGGGCTTGGGCGATTTGGGGATTGAGCAAGCCCAGCAGTTGGGCGCGGGGGTGGCGGCCCGGTCTTATTCCAAGGATTATGAATTGGAGGCCGATGCGATGGGCACCGAGATTGCGTATCATGCGGGTTACGATCCCTTGCGCGGTGCCGCTTTCTTTAACCGCTTGCCAGATCCGGGCGATCAATTCCTTGGCAGTCATCCCGCCAACGCCCAGCGTCAAGCGACAGTGGCGCGGGTTATGGCAGAGCTTACGGGACGCTAGATCGCAGCTGTACTGGGTTGGGCCGGGGCAAACCGCAGTTTTGATCTGTATCAAAGCGCCGCGTGGGTATGGCCGTTAGATTGACACAATCGCGCGCTAATTTGTGACGATCGGTGCCATAACCCATGAGAACGCCATGATGGAATTTACTACTTCGCCAAAAGCTTGGGGTCGAACGCGTACGCTTGCGTTGGGGATGGGCGTTGATTTAGAGGCGGCGTTGTTTGACGGTTGGTACACACGCAAGGAAGTGTCGGCGCTGGTTGCACGTTGTGCGAGTTGCTCAAATGCCCAGCCCTGCCGTGAAATTGAGGCGACATCCTTGGCAGAGGCTCCGGCATTTTGCCCCAACAAATCCGCGCTCGACGCCCTGCGCGGCTGATCTTTTCATTTGCGGCCCCGGGCGCTACCCTGCGCCATGTTGCAGATTTTGGATGTCCTTCGTGACCGTGGGTCGCGCTATGCAGTGTCGGGTGGCCCGGTGGCTGACCGTGCGGCCGTGGATGATTTCCTGCGCGACCTGAAACATGCCAAGAAATTCGCCAAAGCCACGCATAATAGTTGGGCCGTTGTTCTGTCCGCTGATGGGGCAATAAAGAACGACGATGGTGAAGCAGGGGCAGCGGCTGTGATCGTCAAGATGCTAGAGCGGGCGGACCTGCGCGATCATATCATCGTCGTGACCCGCTGGTACGGTGGCGTGCATCTGGGCGGTGACCGGTTTGCACATGTGGTCACATCTGTCAGGGCCTATCTTGAGGCATTGGCAAAATCCTAGACATAATCCTCTGTCTGCGCTTGGATAGCCAAAATCGGGGGTATCAATGCGCGACATTCTGAAAGCAGAACTGCAACGCTTTGCCAATACGGTCGTATGGTCGTGGCAAGGTTGGACAGCAGCTTGGGCCAGTGAAAAGACATTGCGACAATGGACGCTGGTCAACGTCCTGTCAGCCGTCTTGGCGTGTTCACTAAACCTGACAACAGCAGAACGAGCGCTAATATTGGCCCTCGGATTGCTGGTTCTGGCGGCGGAGCTGATGAACACCGGTTTGGAAGAGGCGATCGATTACATCTCCAAGGATCAAAACCCGCATGCGAAAAAGGCCAAAGACTGCGGGTCGGCCGCTGTGGC
>JAAFIJ010000093.1 GCA_013298675.1 Rhodobacterales bacterium
ATTGCGCGCCTCGCCAACCGATGACTGACCGGTGATGGCCAAGGCCCAAGGATCATGCGCCACGGCCGTGGCAAGGCTCGCCGGATCCGGGTGCAAGACTGTCGCCGCGATCTCGCGTCCCAAACGCGCCGAAAGTGCGCGTTGCAAATCACTGTCGGCCCGAAGTCCATGCAGAACCAGCGGCATATCGGGGCCGCCAACCTCGGACCAGTTCTTGACCTCACCAGCCAGTGCTTTGGCCAGTTGGGGCGTCGTGATCTGCGCCAATGGATTATCTTGTGACACGATCGGCACCAAGGCATCGAGCGCGATGGTCTGGCTGCCAAACTCTGGCTTGGCAACTGATCCGATCACAAGATCGGCCCGCACCTCGGCCAGCGCAGTCAGTGCAGCGTCAGGTTCCATGGGCTGAAAACCGATCTCGGCCAGCGTTTTTTTGGCGATGGGGTCCACAAGTCGCAGGGGTTCCGTCCCCGAAGCAGGCTGCAACACCAACCCGCGGCTTTGTGCAAAAGCGGCCAAAACCGGCGGCAAGATTTTCGCACCCGCCTCTGATGCGCCCACGATCCGAATGATCGCCTTGGGGGTGATCAAGCTGGGACAGGCCGGACCCTCGCACAAAACACTTTCACCATCGACAGTCAGGCGGCCAAACTCTGTCTCGACCCGGTAAAGCTCTCCATCATAGGCCAACAGAGTGCCCGAAAAGCCAAAGGCGCCATCGCGGGATGACAGGGTCACATCTTGCGCATGGGCAGCCCCGCAAAATGCAAACGCGGCGATAACCGCCGCGCTAAATAGCCTTGGGATACACCCCATAAACGCCCGACCAATCCTTAGTTTGATGCGGTGATATTCAACTCTGGAACAAGATTTTTCAACACCAGAAAATCACCAATCCCCGCACAATCGGGCATCGCGACGGTCAAATCGGTAATATAGACCTCGCCACCAATGCTGGTCAGCGTTTCGCCCAGCAAATCACGCCCACAGGTTAGTTCTGTGACCGCTGCTTCGACGATAACGTCGGGTTTGGTTTTTGCGTCCATTGGAAAGGTGTAAACCTCTGCCAGCATTGGCAGTTGCACCGAAGCGTCACCAATCGTGGTCAAGAACCCGCTCTTGTTGCCTTGGCCGATAAGTGGGGTGTGCGGGGACTGTGCCGAAACATGGCCTTCGCTGTCATACATCGTCGTGCCTTCAAAGGCATGGATCTGAAACGCGTCGTCGGATTGCCATTGTACGGCAAAGCGGCGCATTTCATTCATCTCTGGGATCGAAATCGTCGATTGAACGGTGCGACCATCGGCAAACATCACCTCTACTTTGGCGTCTTTTTCCATCGCGGGAATCGATGCAAACAGCGCGCCTGTCGCTGTGGTGATCGCTGTAACCGACAGCCCGCCATGGCGTAGGACGACCCGTTGGTTCAGATCGCAGCCCGCAATTAGGGTGAGGCCAATCATACCAGCATCCTCGGCCAGCAAATCCAAGGTTGGAGTGCAGTCATTCGCTGCGGTTTGGGTGGTTGGCATGGTCGCTTCGGGAAGCGGGGTAGTGCTTTTGGCAGCGTCAGATTTCAAGTCAACGGTCAACTGTGGTAAAGCAAGCGGCATGTCCTTTGTTTGCGGTTCAACCGCAGGCGTCGTGGTCATCGCAAGCTGCGCAGTATCCCGGGCGGGCACGATCGGGGCGGCCACATCTGCCGTTTGGGGCGCACCCATCACGGCGGGGCCATTCGTCGCTGTGGCGGGCAGCGCGGACGCGGCTTCAGCTGCCAGTGGCACAATATCGGTCGGCTTAGCCTCAGCCTCAGCCAACTCCTGCAACTGCGCCGCAGCTTTGTCTGTTGTCAGTTTCTGAACAAAAATACCTGCCGCAATGGCAACCGAAAGGACAAGCACGGAATGGGCGGCCACACGCGGGCTGATGTTTTTCAAGGCGCTGAGGTCAAGTTTCATCTGAGATGCTTTCGAGGATTAATCACTTTTTAGCAGGCACCAGAAAGCGGGCATGCAAAAGGCAGCAAAGTGACAATTTGATGCGGTGTCGCCACAATATGAAAATGGGGCAGGAATATCCTGCCCCACAGAAACCTGTCAGAGTTTGGGACAGATCACAATTTGCCGTGGCAATGCTTAAACTTTTCGCCTGATCCGCACGGGCAATTGTCGTTGCGCGCAGGGTTGCCCCAAGTTGTCACATCCGCCGCATCAAACCCGGCAAGCGCTGCCGAGACAGGCACCGCCAACGCCGGATCCCGCGCAGGAGCGGTTGACGCGGCCTCTAGGGCGGCGCGCACCTCTGGTGCCAGCTTTGACTGTTGGTCGGCCAACATCTTTGCGATCATCGCCTGTTGTTCTTGTGCCGAGATCGGCCGGACGTGCGACAACTTTTGCGTCACATCTTCACGCAGGCTGTTCAACATGGATTCGAACAAAGCAAAGGATTCGGTCTTGTATTCGTTTAAAGGATCGCGCTGCGCATAGCCACGGAACCCAACAACAGAACGTAGATGTTCCAGCGTGACCAAATGTTCGCGCCATTTTGCATCGATGGACTGCAACAACAGCTGCTTTTCGACACTACGCATCGCATCGGCCCCGAAAGCCGCAACTTTTTCCGCCATCTGCGCATCGGTTTGTTCGACCATCCGCTCACGGATGACATCTTGATCCACGCCTTCTTCTTTGGCCCAATCCGCGATCGGCAGCTTTATCCCAAGGCCGATTTGCACGGCCTCATCCAGACCCTCAACATCCCAACGGTCCGAATAGGTTTTGGGCGGCATGTATTCATCGACAAAATCATCAATGACCTGATGACGCATGTCGGCAGCGATTTCGCCCAGATCTTCGCTTTGCATGATTTCCAGACGTTGGCCAAAGATCGCCTTGCGCTGGTCGTTCATCACGTCGTCAAACTTTAGCAATTGTTTGCGGATGTCAAAGTTGCGGCCCTCTACTTTGGCCTGCGCGCGCTCCAGCGACTTGTTGACCCATGGGTGAACAATCGCTTCGCCCTCTTTCATGCCCAAGGTAGACAAAACTTTGTCCAAACGCTCAGACCCGAAAATGCGCATCAAGTCATCTTCCAGCGACAGGAAAAACGCCGAACGGCCCGGATCGCCCTGACGGCCAGAGCGGCCGCGCAGCTGGTTGTCGATCCGACGTGATTCGTGACGTTCTGTGCCCAGAACGAACAGGCCGCCCGCCGCCAAGACCCGTGCTTTTTCGTCGGCATGCTCTGCCTCAATCCGTGCGCGCACTTCATCGGGATGCAGCTGCGGATCGGCGGCAATCGCCTCCATCACTTTCATCTCGACGTTGCCACCCAGCTGAATATCGGTGCCCCGGCCTGCCATGTTCGTCGCGATGGTCACCGCGCCAAACTTGCCCGCATCGGCAACAATCTGCGCCTCTTGCTCGTGTTGACGGGCGTTCAGCACGTTATGCTTGATGCCAGCGGCCTTGAGCATGTCAGACAGGCTTTCGGACTTTTCGATTGAGGTTGTGCCCACCAGCAATGGCTGCCCCAAGGCATGTGCCTCTTGAATGGTTTTCACCACGCCTTCAAACTTTTCACGTGTGGTGCGGTACACCGCATCATGCTCATCTTTGCGCAAAACAGTGCGGTTGGTCGGCACTTCGACCACGCCCAGTTTGTAAATCTCCATGAATTCATCCGCCTCGGTAGAGGCAGTACCAGTCATGCCAGCCAGCTTTTCATAAAGACGGAAGTAGTTTTGGAAGGTGACGCTGGCCAAGGTGATGTTTTCTGGCTGAACCGTCACGCCCTCTTTGGCCTCAATCGCCTGATGCAGACCTTCGGACAGGCGGCGACCGCGCATCATGCGACCGGTGAATTCGTCGATCAACATGACCTCGCCGTCACGCACGATGTACTGCTGGTCGCGGTGGAACAGTTTGTGCGCCCGCAATGCCTGGTTCACGTGGTGAACGATGGTCGTGCTTTCCGGTTCATAAAGCGCCTGGCCCTCGGGCAAAAGTCCCGCGGCCTGCAATTGCTGTTCCAGAAACTCATTGCCGTCTTCGGTAAAGGTCACGCCACGGGTTTTTTCGTCCAGCTTGAAATGTGTCTCGTCCAACAGCGGAATAACTTTGTCGATCGACTGATACAGGTCAGAGCGATCTTGCGACGGGCCAGAAATAATCAAAGGCGTGCGCGCCTCGTCCACAAGGATCGAATCAACCTCGTCAACGATCGCAAAGAAATGGCCACGTTGCGCCATTTCATCCAAACTGCCCTTCATGTTATCGCGCAGATAATCAAAGCCCAACTCGTTGTTGGTGGCATAGGTGATATCGGCCTTGTATGCCGCGCGCTTTTCCGCGTCTTGTTGGTAAGGATAAACCACGCCCGTGGTCATACCCAATGCACTGTAAACCTTGCTCATCCATTCGGCGTCGCGCTTGGCCAAATAGTCGTTCACGGTGACCACATGTACGCCCTTGCCAGCAAGCGCGTTCAGATAGGCCGGAAATGTCGCGACAAGGGTCTTGCCCTCACCCGTGCGCATTTCGGAAATATTGCCCTGATGCAGGAAAATCCCGCCCTTTAGCTGCACATCAAACCCGCGCAGGCCCAAGGCACGCTTGGCGGCCTCACGGCAATTCGCAAAGGCTTCGGGCAGCAGCGCATCAAGGCTTTCGCCGCCCTCTTGCACACGCTTTTTAAACTCTTCTGTCTTCGCTTTGATGCCATCATCGCTCAGCGCTGCGTACTCTGGCTCTAGCGCGTTGATCTGGGCCACCAACGGACGAACCGACTTTACTTTACGATCATTCGGCGTGCCGAAAATCTTGCGCGTTAGCGCCCCAAAACCAAGCATGTTCTCTCCGACTGGTCGTTCCTGACAGGATCGTGTTGCTCTCGGTCTTGCTCGCCTCTCTCCCCTTCCGTAGAAGGGAACAAAGGCTTGCCCGCCCGCCGCACGCGACCGTTGCGATGTAAGGGTTAGCCCGGTGATAGTCAACGTGGCGCGGGTGCGCCACACGATCAGGAGAACGTGAGATGGCGAAATCAATGCGGTTTTTGATGGGCGCTGCCCTTCTATGCGGCCTTGCAGTGCCGGTTTGGGCCCAAGATGCGGCAAAGCCCTCGGCCGATACGGTCGTGGCGACGGTCAACGGCACCGCAATTACGCTGGGACACATGATCGTGGCGCGCGAAACCTTGCCCGAACAGTACAAGAATCTACCGCCAGAAACCTTGTTCAACGGCATCCTGGATCAATTGGTCCAACAAACCACGCTGGAACAGTCACTGGAAGGCAAGCTGTCCAAAGCGCAGTCCCTGCAAATTGAAAATGACCGTCGCGGCTACGTCGCAGGTCAGGCATTGCAAGTTGTCGTCACCGGCGCTGTCACAGAAGCTGCTTTGCAAGCCGCCTATGATGAACGGGTAAAGGCTGCAGGACTGGCACCCAAGACCGAATACAACGCCGCGCATATCTTGGTAGATACCGAAGAAAAGGCCAAAGAGCTAAAGGCCCAGCTTGACGGTGGCGCTGACTTTGCCGAACTGGCAAAGGCCAACTCTACCGACACAGGGTCGGGTGCCAACGGTGGCGATCTGGGCTGGTTTGGTCAAGGCATGATGGTGCCGCCCTTTGAAGAGGCCGTCATGGCTGCAGAAATTGGGAAAGTCACCGCTCCAATCAAGACCGATTTCGGATTTCATCTGATTTTGGTTAAAGAAACCCGTGTGGCCGCGATGCCAACCTTGGACGAACTGCGCGATGAATTGGCCGCAGAGATTGAAACCAAAGCCGTTGAGGCACACGTAAAATCGTTGTCGGACGCTGCGACCATCGAAAAACCTGAAACGGGGATCGATCCGGCCGTTCTGGCTGACATGACGATTCTGGAAAACTGATCAGAAAGGCGAACGATCATGGCAAGCAAGGATTGGAAGGCCAAGGCCAAAGCGCTGAAAAAGACGCTGAAAGGCATGACAGCTGCAAGCGACCAAACGGGGACAAGTGCCGCGCAGGTGGTCGCCAAAAAGGCCAAGCAGGTGTCGCCACTTGCGCCAGCCCGTTTTCCGTCCTTGCCGATCATCGCAGGGGTAGAGTTCTCGGCCGTTGAGGCTGGGATCAAATACCAAAACCGCAAGGATGTGATGTTGGTACGCCTTGCCGCCGGAACGGCCATGGCCGGGGCCTTCACCCGGTCAAGCACGCGGTCTGGCTGCGTGCGTGATTGCCAGACCAAACTTGCACTCAAAGTCGCCCCGAACACCGGGGCGGCGATCATCGTGAACTCCGGCAACTCCAACGCCTTTACAGGGGCCGTCGGTGACAAGGCCGTCGCGGCCGTGACGGGCAGTGTGGCGCAAGCGTTGGATCTGCCGGCCGAGCGGGTCTTTTCCTCGTCCACCGGTGTAATCGGCGAGCCGCTGCCATTCGAGAAAATCCTCGACAAGGTCCCCGCCCTGACCAGTGCCTTGCGCGAAGATGCGATCGAAATGGCTGCCCATGCCATGATGACTACCGACACCTTTCCCAAAGGCGCCACTGCGACCGTTCAGGGTGATGGTGGCCTGATCCAGATCGCGGGCATCGCCAAAGGGTCAGGCATGATCGCGCCCGATATGGCGACGATGCTGGTCTATATCTTTACCGACGCCAAAATCGCCGCGCGGGATTTGCAAAAGATGCTGTCGCGCAATGTAGATCAGACCTTCAACTCAATCACCGTGGACAGTGACACCTCAACCTCTGACACCTTGTTGATCGCGGCCACCGGGCAAAGCGCCGCCGCCGCAGTCAAAGGCCCGGTGGCCAAGGCGTTTGAAGCAGCATTGCGCGACGTCATGATGAACTTGGCGCATCAGGTGATCCGCGATGGTGAGGGGGCAACCAAGTTCGTAGAGGTGCGCGTGACCGGTGCCGCATCGGACGTCGACGCGCACAAAGTGGCCCTGTCGATCGCAAACTCACCCTTGGTCAAAACCGCCATCGCCGGACAAGACCCGAACTGGGGCCGCATCGTGGCAGCCATCGGCAAATCAGGGGCCGCTGCGGATCGCGACAAGCTGACGATCAAGTTTGGCGATATTCTGGTGGCCAAAAATGGGTGGCGATCTCCGGGGTATAGCGAAGACGAAGGCGCGGCCTATATGCTGCAATCAGAATTGGTGATTGCGGTCGACATGGGGCTTGGTCGCTCCAAGCGGTCTGTATGGACCTGTGATCTGACCAATGGCTACATCCAGATCAACGCCGACTACCGTTCCTGAATTCATCTGTTCATAAATATCCCACTGGGGGAGGCTAGAGTTTTCTCTCAGAAAACTTTAGCCAGGGGGGTGTGAACCCCCCGGCGCTCTCCACTTGCAAGGCATTCTCATGAAAATCCTTCTGGTCTCCGCGGTAGCGCTGATTGATGCCGAAGGCCGCGTGTTGCTGGCGCAGCGCCCCGAGGGCAAATCCCTTGCAGGTCTATGGGAGTTTCCGGGCGGAAAAGTTGAACCAGGCGAATCCCCCGAAGCCGCGCTCATCCGCGAGCTGAAAGAAGAACTTGGCATCGACACATGGAAAAGCTGCCTCGCCCCCCTGACTTTTGCCAGCCACAGCTATCCCGAGTTTCACTTGCTGATGCCACTTTTCGCTTGCCGTCGGTGGGAGGGAATCGCCCATGGCCGTGAAGGGCAGGCTTTGGCATGGGTAACACCGCAAAACCTGCGCAATTACCCCATGCCACCGGCCGATTTACCCCTGATTCCGATATTGCGCGACTGGCTATAGCCTTACGTGGCAAAATTAAGGCATTTATTTTCGATTTTGATCCATTTTACGGCAATTTTATGATGGTGTTCTAAATTATTGTCTCTAATCTTTGAACAATAAGCTAGTTCGGGGGGTCGACCATGCTAAGAACAATTTCAATCGGAAGCTGTGTGTCTGTACAAGGACTGTTGGTCGCTGAAATGTCCGATGGACGGATCGTGGTCAAGGTCGATGACAAGACCTATGTCGGTAATCCAGTCGCCGCTGTTCGCGCATCTTAATCGAACGGCCATAGAAAAAGGGCGCTGTCGTTGATCGACAGCGCCCTTTTCTTTTGACATAATAAAATTAGGAAAGGCTGGGTTTTCACCCAGCCTTTTGCTTTATGCCAACCGGCGCTGTACTTCTTCGCGCTCAAAGATCTCGATCACGTCGCCCGGACGCACATCGTCATAGCGTTCAAACGCCATACCACATTCGGTGCCCGATATGACCTCTTTGACTTCATCCTTGAACCGCTTCAGCGTCTTGAGCGTTCCTTCATGGATCACCACGTTGTCACGCAGCAATCGCACTCCGGCAGAACGACGGGCAACGCCTTCGGTCACGATACAACCCGCAACCTGACCAATGCCTGTCACCTTGAACACTTCTTTGATCAGCGCATAACCGATGAAGGTTTCGCGGACTTCGGCCTTTAGCAAACCAGAAGCGGCGTCTTTGATGTCGTCCACAAGATCATAAATGATCGAGTAATACCTGATCTCAACGCCTTTTTGGTGGGCCGAGTTGCGTGCCGATGCATTTGCGCGCACGTTAAAGCCGATGATCGGACACTTGCTCGCTTCTGCCAAGGACACGTCGGAATCGGTGAACGCGCCAACGCCCGACGACAGAACGCGCACGCGCACTTCGTCGTTGCCAATTTTGGCAAGCGCCTGAACGATGGCTTCGGCCGAACCTTGAACATCGGCTTTGACAAGAACCGGCAGTTCTGCAACCGATTGGTCGGCTTTGGCCTTG
>JAAFIJ010000094.1 GCA_013298675.1 Rhodobacterales bacterium
CCGAACCCATCGCGATTTTTCAGCTTTCTCAGGGGGGTTCGCATCGTCTCTGGCGGCCAGAGTGAAAATATCCGCGGGGGTTTTGATAGAAAGATCGGCGTCTTTGAAGAACAACTCGACCTGCTTTGCCCCAAAGCCTTCGATGTCAAAGGCCCCACGCGCGATGAAGTGTTTCAGCCGTTCCACCGCTTGGGCAGGGCAAATCAGACCGCCCGTGCACCGCCTGACCGCATCCCCCGCGTCCCGGTGCGCGACACTGGCGCATTCGGGGCAGATATCCGGGAACACATAAGGCACAGAGGTTTCGGGACGCTTGGCAAGGTCGATATCGCTGATCTTTGGAATAACATCGCCTGCGCGGTAGACTTGTACCCAGTCGCCCACCCGTATGTCCTTGCCACCACGGATCGGGTTGCCCTTAGCATCGCGCCCGGCAATGTAGTCTTCATTGTGCAAAGTGGCGTTTGACACCACCACACCGCCGACCGTCACCGGGGCCAAACGTGCGACCGGCGACAGCGCCCCGGTCCGACCAACCTGAATGTCGATCGCCTCAAGCCAGGTCCAAGCAAGTTCGGCAGGAAATTTATGCGCAATCGCCCAACGCGGAGTCGTAGAGCGGAACCCAAGTCGCGCCTGCAACGCCAAATCGTTGACCTTATAAACCACCCCGTCAATGTCGTAATCCAAAGTGGCGCGCTGTCCCTCAATCAGGCGGTACTGCGCCATCAACTCTTCGGGGCCCGTGCAAAGCGCGGTCAACGCATTGGTTTTGAACCCCAAATCTTGCAACCGCGCAATCGCGCCAAACTGTGTGTCGCTTAGTGGGGCAGACACTGTGCCCCAAGCATAAGCAAAGAATCGCAGTGGGCGGCTTTGCGTGATGCTCGCATCCAACTGGCGTAGGGACCCCGCCGCGGCGTTGCGCGGGTTGGCAAAGATTTTATCGCCATTTACGGTCTGCCGTTCATTCAACCGAATGAAATCCTGGCGCGCCATATAGACCTCGCCCCGCACCTCTAGGACTGAAGGGGCGCCGCGCAGGGTTTGGGGGACATCAGAAATCTTGCGCGCGTTTTCAGTGACGTTTTCACCGACATCACCGTCCCCGCGCGTCGCGGCTTGCACCAAAACGCCGTCTAAGTATCGTAAAGACAAGGAAAGCCCGTCGATTTTCGGTTCTGCGGTATAGGTCATCGGGCCCGCAGCACCCAAAAACCGTAAGACGCGATCTTCGAAGTCTGTGACTTCTGCGGCGTCAAAGGCGTTTTCCAGCGATAGCATGGCAACGCTATGAGCAACTTTGCCAAACCCATCAACCGCAATGTCTCCGACGCGGTCACTAACACTGTCAGCCCGCTTCAGATCAGGGAATCGTTGTTCGATCTGCAGGTTGCGCCGCTTAAGGGCATCATAATCTGCGTCCGACATTTCCGGTGTGTCATGCTGATGATAGGCTGCATTGGCCTCAGCCAGCACCTCGGCAAGACGCGCAAGCTCTTCCTGCGCATCTTTTGGCGTCAGATCAGCGACCAAGACCTCTTTGACCATAATTCCCCCGGGATCAGCCTGAGGACAAACTAAGCCTCGCCGGGATTAAGGTAAAGTCAAAGCAGGCGATAGCTACGCCAGATAGCGATCTGTCGTGTCAGACAGAGGTCTGGTTTGTCGGTCTGCAGCTTGACTGGTCACACAACGATCTAATTGGTCAGACAACGGTCTGTCCGATCAACTGGCAATCTGTCTGGGAAGAGAGGCCACAGCAGGTTCGCGCAACACATAACCCCGCCCCCAAACCGTTTCGATGTAGTTCTCACCACCCGTGGATTCGCTCAACTTCTTGCGCAACTTGCAGATGAAAACGTCGATGATTTTTAGCTCTGGCTCATCCATGCCGCCGTAAAGATGGTTAAGGAACATCTCTTTGGTCAGGGTTGTTCCCTTGCGCAGAGAAAGCAGTTCCAACATCTGATATTCTTTACCGGTCAGGTGAACCGTTTGTCCATCAGACTCCACCGTCTTGGCGTCAAGATTAACCGAAATCCGACCCGTGCGGATCATCGATTGGCTATGTCCCTTGGACCGGCGAATGATGGCGTGGATACGCGCGACCAATTCTTCACGGTGGAAAGGTTTGGTCAAATAATCATCCGCCCCAAACCCGAAGCCTTTGATTTTGCTTTCTGTATCGTCAGAGCCCGAGAGAATCAAAATAGGCGTTTCAATCCGCGCCAGTCGAAGTTGGCGCAAAACCTCATGCCCCGACATGTCAGGCAAGTTCAGATCAAGAAGGATGAGGTCGTAGTCATACAGCTTTGCCAGATCGATCCCGTCTTCGCCCATGTCAGTGCAATAGACGTTCAAGTTCGCATGTGTAAGCATCAACTCAATACTGCGCGACGTTGTCGGATCATCCTCAATCAGCAAAATACGCATCGTGCTAAGCCCCCAATAAAACTAATCTTCGTTAATGAGACTGACTCGCAATGGTTAACTGAGGGTTACTCTGCCACAAAGAAAGCCACAAACAACCTAAAGTTGTCTATATTTTTGCAAACTTGTGACGCGAAGCGCCTTATCCCCGTGTTTCAGGACCGCATCACGCCAAAGTTTGAACTCTTCTTCCGAGAGCGAATATCGTTCCAGCGCCTCGGTTTGGCTGATCAGACCAAAAATCACCGCTTTGACGACCACCGCCTTGCGACTCGCGACCCATCGTTCCGTGTCTGCACTGGGCAAATCTGCCCTGCTTAAAATCGTGCCATCGGGCAACGTCACCTGCCGCGGTCCATCCACTTTTTTCAAAAACATCTCGCACACCTTTACATCCAGCCCACAAGGTCGCGCATCGTTGTTAATCAGCAATGAAGCGAGGGGTTGAGAGTGCGGAGCATTTTCCTATATTACGTCTCAACTTCATCCCGGACAGTCACATGCTTGATCAGCCGCTTAACTCGCTTGGCTTTGCCAAAGCCCCCGCAGATACGCGCGTTGTCGTGGCCATGTCAGGCGGCGTGGACTCGTCTGTCGTCGCGGCACAGTTGGCCGAAGAAGGCTATGATGTGGTTGGCGTCACATTGCAGCTGTACGACCACGGTGCTGCATTGGCCAAAAAGGGCGCCTGCTGTGCGGGGCGCGATATTCAGGATGCGGCACGCGTGGCCGAGACGATGGGCTTTGCACATTACGTGCTGGACTATGAGAACACCTTTCGCGAAGCCGTGATGGAAGAATTCGCCGATGCCTATTTGGCGGGCGCCACCCCAGTGCCCTGCATTCGGTGCAATGAGCGGGTAAAGTTCAAAGACCTGTTGGCGACAGCGCGCGATCTGAATGCAGACTGCATGGCCACGGGCCATTACATTCAGCGCAAGATGGGGGCCGCAGCAGAACTTCATATGGCGACCGATGCCAACCGCGATCAAAGCTATTTCCTGTTTTCGACCACGGCCGAACAATTGGATTATCTTCGGTTTCCTTTGGGGCATTTGGCCTCCAAGGCAGAGACACGTGCGCTTGCGGCGCGCTATGGGCTATCAGTGGCGGATAAGCCCGACAGTCAGGATATTTGCTTTGTCCCCAACGGCAATTATGCGGCCGTGATCGAAAAGCTGCGGCCGGGGGCTGCTGATCCGGGTGAAATCGTCGATCAGAACGGTACTGTGGTTGGGTCGCATCAGGGGATCATCCACTACACGATTGGACAGCGTAAAGGCCTTGGCATCGGCGGGCTTGGTGATCCGTTGTACGTGGTACGGCTGGAGCCCGAAACGCGGCGTGTGATCGTGGGCCCGCGTGAAGCGCTGTCGATCCGCACTATTCCGCTGCGCGAGATTAACTGGTTGGGCGATGCCCCGCTGCTCAGCCAGCCAGAATGGCATTTGAAGGTAAAAGTCCGCTCTACCCGCCCGCCTCGTCCTGCTATCCTTCGGCCGATTTCGGCAACCGAAGCGGTGGTGGAATTGCTTGATCCCGAAGACGGCGTATCGGCGGGTCAGGCGTGTGTGTTCTATGCCCCCGAAGGCAGTCGCGTGTTTGGTGGCGGATGGATCTGGCGCGGACGTTAAGCCTAGGTCGGCTTTTTCAACGCGCGCCGATCTAAAAACCCAAGCACGGATTTCGCTGCGCGCAGTCCCGGCGCCTCCCCTCCACGACCCAGATGGTCCATGGTGATTTGCATGGCGTCTAGCTGTGTATCTCCGTTTTCCAACAGCTCTAGCATTGCGGGCGCAATCAGATCGGCCCGGCAGCGATCACCAATAAACTCTGGAACCACGCGGGTTTCAGACACCAAATTGACCAAGGTCACCGTATCAATCAATGCGGCGCGGCGCATCAACCACAGCGTCACCGGGTTCATGTCATAGGCAATCACCATCGGGCAACCGTTCGCCGCAAGTTCCAGCGAAACCGTCCCCGAAGCGGCAATCGCCACATCAGCCACGGCGAAAGCGGCGCGTTTACGGGCAGTGTCTTCGATAATCATGGGTGTGATTGGCCAATCCGCGCTGAGCTGACGCACCAATGCGGCGACCCCGCCCACCGTGGGAAGCGCCACGCGGGCGCTTGGATATTGTTGCTTGATCCGGGCCAGCACCGCGCCGATGACCGGGGCCAAGCGTGTGACTTCGCCCTTTCGTGACCCCGGAAGCGCAAGGATCAACGGCCCCTCACCTGCAATTAGCGCGCACTCTTGGGGCGTCGCCACGGGTTCAGACACTACAGGGTGGCCGACGAAATCACAGCTCATCCCTGCGGCCGTCATCAAAGGCGGCTCAAACGGCAGCAGGGCCAGAACATGATCAATCACCCGCGCCATTTTCACCGCGCGCCCCGGTCGCCACGCCCAAACCGACGGGGCAACATAATGTACGGTCGCTTGATGTGAATTGGCGGCTTTGACCAAGCCCGCGACCCGCAAACAGAAATCAGGGCTGTCGATGGTGATCAGAACATCTGGTTTGGCGTCTGTTACCGCTGCCGCCACTTCGGCGATACGGCGTTTAAGGGCAAAGTATTTTGGCAATACCTCAGCGATGCCCATAATTGACAACTCTTCCATCGGGAATTGGCTGTTCAACCCTTGCGCCTGCATCAGGGGCCCTCCGACACCCGCAAAACTGATATCGGGGCGCAAGGTCATCAGCCCTTGCATCAACGCGCCGCCCAACCTGTCGCCGGAGGGTTCTCCTGCGATCAAGAACACCTTCATTCGGGGCGCGACCACAGGAACAACCCTTCGGCCTGCGCTACAGCGATCATCTGCGGAAGATCTAGGCAGATCACCCCACCTGCCTGCCACCCGACCCCTTGCAGGCCCGCAGCGGCAGCCAGCCTAATCGTCTCAACCCCCAAAGCAGGCATGTCGATGGCCATGTTCTGACCGGGCTTGGGCGCCTTATAAAAGATACCACGCCCCTTAAGCGGATCGGGGCGAAGGCTGGGGTCGAGCATGGCCACAGCGCGCAACATCGCGTCGGTGCCGGGTAATGCCTCTACCGCCAGACACAAGCCTTGGGCCACCACCGCACCCTGCCCCACATCGACGGCCCCAAGAGCGGCCACGATCTGGGCGGCACGATCAGCGTCACTGCGCGACGTATCGTTCAATTCGCCCGCGTAAACGCCGGCACCGGGGGCAAGGTTTGGCGCAAGTTGTGCGGCCCCGGCAATTTCAAACCCGTGTTCAGTAAAAATCGCCAGAACTTCGCGTAAGGTGGCATCATCCCCGCCCTGCAGCGCGGCCAAAAGGCGCGGCACCATGGTCGCTGTAGCTGGGTCAAACAAAGATGGATCAAGCCGCGGGCGCTGCACTGCACCTGCAAAGCAAACTGTCGTGACGCCTTGATCTTCAAGATAGCGCAAAAAAAGCACCAGACGCTCAACCCGAAAAACCTGATCAACCTTCAGATCTTGCGGTACAAATCCATCAAGCGCGCACACAAGCGGTGGCGGCGTCAGCGCGTCGAACACCGCCTTTGGCAACAGACCTTTTCCTGCTATGATCGCTGTTTTGGTCATTTTGGCGCCAAGAAACTACGGTCCGACTGCGACAGGATAAAGTCTGTCATTTCACGCACATAGTTGCTTTCGGTTTCTTCTGCCAAGCGGCGCGCCCGGTCCAGAAAACTGCCCTCGCCTTGCGCCAGCATTTGATAGGCCGCGCGCATTGCAGTGATGTCAGCACGTTCAACGCCGCGACGTTTCAGACCGACAAGGTTCAACCCGTCCAAGATGCCGCGCGGCCCCTGTACCAAACCATAAGGCAGCACGTCATTGGTCACCATGGTGACAGCACCAATGATCGCCCCGTGGCCCACGCGCACAAATTGATGAATGCCCGACAGACCGCCCACGATAACGTCATCACCAATCACACAGTGCCCCGCGATGGCCACTTGGTTTGCCAAGATCACCCGGTTGCCCAAAACCGCGTCATGGCCGACATGCGCACCCGTCATCAACAGGCAATCATCGCCCACTCGGGTCAACCCGCCGCCACCTTCGGTGCCCGTGTTCAGCGTGGCCCCTTCGCGAATGCGGCAGCGCGCACCGACGATCAGCCGAGTCTTTTCGCCCTTGAACTTAAGATCTTGTGGAATCTCCCCCACGGTCGCGAAAGGGAAAATCACTGTATCAGGGCCAACCTCGGTCACGCCTGTCACCACGGCATGGGATTTCACATGGACCCCTGTGCCCAGAACCACATCGGGCCCGACAAAGCAAAACGGCCCAATCGTAGCCCCTGCGCCGATTGTCGCCCCTTGCTCTATCACAGCAGATGGGTGCACCTTTGCCTCAGGCGAAATGGTCATCCCTTAGGCCTTTGCCAAATCGAACATGGCGGTAAAGGTTGCTTCACACGCCAACTCGCCATCGACCATTGCGCGGCCTTCAAATTTCCAGACCTTGCCACCACCGCGAAGCGCCTTGACGTGCAATTCCATCACATCACCCGGCACAACCTTGCGGCGGAATTTTACCCCGTCGACGCCCATAAAGAACACTTTGGCGTTTTTATCGACCAAGTCCATCGAAAGCCCGACCAGAATCCCAGACGTTTGCGCCATCGCTTCTATGATCATCACGCCGGGAAAAACCGGCATTCCGGGGAAGTGACCGGTGAACTGCGGCTCATTCATCGTAACCGCCTTGATGCCCACACAAGAAATGTTTGGGACAATATCGCGGACCTTATCAATCAACAAAAACGGATAGCGATGCGGGATGATGCGCATGATCAGCGCGATATCTGCTTGTGTTACGGGCGCAGAGGCTGGGTGTGCGGCGTCTGTGGTCATTGGGGCTCCATCTGTCTGGCCCTCTTTGTGGGGCGTAACCCTTTGCTAGCAACAAGCGGCCAGCGAAACAAGCCAATCTGCCCGTATTAGGGTGCCGTCAGTGGTAACTTGGTGCCGTCATTCAGCACAGAGTCAATGCGGGCAATGGCCTGATCGGTGATATCCACCGACCCCAACGAGATGACAATGGTGGACTTGTCCAAAATGACCACCGCCCCCAATTCCACCATTAAGTCACCCAACAAAGGGGCGATTTTTTCAAAGAAGCGCTTACGCTCTTGTTCAATCTGTGTTGTCAAATTGCGTGACTTGGCCTCTTGCGCCGCGCGCAGATCTTCGACCTTTTTATCAAAAGCATCAGCCAGATCACGAAATGCTGTTGGTTCCATTGTGAGGCGTTTTTCGGTTAGCTGCCCCTCTTCGTCGGCCAAGGCGTCCTGAATTTTCTGATTTTCAGCCGCCAAAGCTGCCAGATCCTGCTCAAACCGCTTGGAAATCGCGTTGCCAACGGCCGTCTCGGAAAATAGCCGCCCTTGCTCTATGACCACAACAGAGTTGCCGGATTTTGCCGCAAGTTGCGCTTGCGCCGGGGCATTTGCTGGCAACCACAGCATCAAGGCCATAGCAGCCAACACCAAACCTGATTTCAGGCGAACCATCAGAACTTTGTCGAAATGGTCAGATCGAAGGTTTGCTCTTTATCATAGGTCTCTTTTTGCAAGGCCTTGCTAAAGTTGAACCTCAGCGGGCCAAGCGGAGTGCCCCACAGAACGGACAGACCCACGACCGAACGCACGCGCGCGCTGTCGTCTATCGTCCCGGTTCCAGCCGTGTTGTCCAGCGACCAGACCGATCCTACGTCCATGAATGCACCACCGGTGATGCCGTACTCCTCGGGCAGACCAAGCGGAAAATCAGCCTCGAAGCGCATGACCGCAAAGGCGTTACCACCCAAAGCATCTTTGTTCGTAGAGGTATCGCGTGGCCCAATCCCATTGGGTTCAAACCCGCGGATCTTGCCGTTGCCAAAGAAGCGATCCGTGATGCGGGTGCTGCCCCCAGACGAATTCAACAAACCGCCTTCAAAGATCGTGCGCAAGGTCACGTCCTCATTGAAAACTTTCTTTTCCAGCACGGCCAGTGCCTTACTGGACAAGAAGCTTGCGCTTGAGCCGTCGGATGCGACGAAATCCTGCTCAAATCGCAACAGAACCGTGCCCGTTGGGTCAAGCCCGCCAATCCGCGAATCGTAAGTATAGCTATAACCAATGGCGTTCGTCAGCACACCGCCAAGTGCCGCATCTGCGGCAATCAACGGCGACGATCCTGGATCGACGTTCAATACCGTATCCATCGCAACCTTGTAGCGCAGTTCCAAACGGCCATTCTGACTGATTGGAAATTCTATCGCAGGGCTGATCGCAATGTT
>JAAFIJ010000095.1 GCA_013298675.1 Rhodobacterales bacterium
CCCATCGCGGCAGCAAAAAGCTCGGCGTTTTCGTTGCGAGACGCGGTGACATGGCTGCCATCCGCTAGCAGTAGCTTAATCTGGCGCACTGTCGATCCCATCGGGCCATAGGCCGTGGGCCAGCCATGTGCATTCACCGAAAACGTCGACGCAACGCCAAAGTCTGAATTGCTTTGCATCACCGCAGGCGACAGACCAACCGGATCAAGGGCGGCAATGACCTGATGCCAGCGCGCGCCCGCGTGGACCTGATAGTTGCCGTGCCCCGGCTGAACCAGACCATTGTCAAAGGTGATCGCATGGCCATCTTTGGGAATGGACTGCCCACCCATGGAATGGCGTGCCGCACTGACATTGACGGCGCGTCCTGCTAAGGACGCCTCTTTCATTTCGGCGCGAAGGGCTGCGATCAACGCCTCACCCGGATCTTGTTGTAAGATGATGTGCCGAAAGATCGGGGTTTCAGACAACAATGACGCGTCATTCAACACAAGGTCACCCGGCTGCGCTGCGATGATCACATTGCCATCGAGACGAGGCAAATCTTGCGAGAAACTGCGGGCGGCAAACGCACCCAGCGCGGCACCTGCCCCCAACAAAGCGGTTCTGCGGGTAAAAGCCATTCCAGCAAACTCCTTTACGTGAACGTCAATCTCGCAGAGCTATGTACAACCGTCCAGTCTGGTTTTCCCCACCTTGCCGATCCGTCGAGAGGTCACAAATCAAACGTCGCAAAAACCGGCACGTGATCAGACGGCTGCTCCCAACCGCGAACATCACGCAAGATACGGCTGGAATGTGCCGCCGCGGCAATGTCTTTGCTGGCCCAGATATGATCAAGCCTGCGGCCCTTGTTCGCTGAGTCCCAATCCGCTGCGCGGTAGGACCACCAGCTGTACAACTTGCCATTGGGAATATCATTGCGTGTCACATCGACCCAATCACCTGACGCCATCACGTCATTGAAATGCTCAACTTCGATCGGAGTATGGCTTACGATTTTCAGCAATGATTTGTGATCCCACACATCATCTTCGCGCGGCGCAATGTTCAGATCACCCACCAAAATCGCACTATTCGGGCGTTCCCACCGGAAAAATTCTCGCATATCCGTGAGAAAATCCAACTTTTGCCCGAATTTTTCGTTCTCGGTCCGGTCCGGAATATCGCCGCCCGCCGGGACATAACAGTTATGAATGGTCACCCCATTTTCCAGCCTTGCCGAGACATGGCGGGCGTGGCCCATCTGGGCAAAATCCTTGTCGCCCGCATCCATGATCGGCAACTTGGACAAGATCGCGACGCCGTTATAGCCCTTTTGCCCACGCGCCACCATATAACGGTATCCGAGGGCCTGAAACTGCTCCATCGGAATTTTCTCTACCGGGCTTTTGCATTCCTGCAAGCACAGGATATCGGGGCTTTCATTCGACAACAGGCGCGCCACCAATCCTTCGCGCAAGCGCACTGAATTGATGTTCCAAGTGGCAAGAGTGAAGGTCATCATATGGCTCCTGAATGCTTGGGGAATGTGCTAATGGCCTGCGGTCACCGACGCAAGGGCCACGACCAAGAGTGATACCAGCCCCTACAACCCGCGCAAGTCACGCAAAGCGATTGTCACCACAAGCAAACCTTTGAAACTGACTGCGCGTGGACCCTGGATTTCTGCGGCAAGTAGGGCAGCACTCATTCCAGAGCGGCACAAAAAGAGAGGCCCGGCAGCGAGCCGAGCCTAAGGTCCAACAGGGAGATAGCCTTGTATACCATAGAATTCCGCGATCTGACGCCAGTCAAAAAACTTTGCTTGGGAATTGCCTTTTTGCCACAACCCGAAATTGTAATTGCTTGCCAATGGCTTCGCAGGGCGGCAACGTGCCCTCATGCAGGGTACATCTCTTTGGCGCAATCGCAATTTTAGGTTTTTGTTCGTGGGGGCAACTTCGGCGAACCTTGGCGACGGTCTGAACGCGGTCGCGGTTCCATGGTTGGCGACCCTTCTGACCCACGATCCCTTTTTGATCGGATTGGTGGCAGCGGCCCGGCAACTGCCGTGGTTTTTGTTTGCATTGCCTGCGGGGGTCTTGACCGACAGATTGGATCACCGGCGCATCTTGATCAGCGCGGATTGTCTGCGTGTGCTGTTATCGCTGGCTTTACTGGTCCTTGCGATCACGGCAAGCCCCGGAACAGTTCCGGTTTTGGCTATGGCCGCAATGACCTTTGTCCTTGGCAGCGCAGAGGTTCTGCGTGACAATACTGCGCAAACGTTCTTGCCCACCGTGGTAGAAAAGCCCCAGCTAGAACAAGCCAATGGCGCCTTGTGGGCGACGGAACAACTGGCTGGCCAGTTTATTGGTCCCCCGCTGGCAGGATTCCTGATTGGGCTGTCGGCCGCACTGCCCTTTGGAATTCAAGCAGCGATGCTTTTGGGTGCAATCGGATCGGTCACTGTCATGGTCACCCCGCGGCGCGACGCGGCTAAGGTGCACTTGCCCATGCTCGCGTCGCTAAAGGAAGGCATGCTTTGGTTGTGGCGCGATAGGATGCTGCGCCGGCTTGCGTTCATTTTGGGCGGGTTCAATTTCGCAGGCTATGGGTTTTGGGCGGTCATGGTGCTTTATGGTCAACGCGTGCTGGGATTGGATGCCTTTGGCTATGGGGCGTTCTTGACGCTTGCGGCGTGTGGCGGGCTGACGGCAACGTTTCTGGGCCCAATAATCCTGAAACACATCAGCCCAACTCAAGCGATTTTGTTTGGAATGGCTGTGTTCACGCTGAGCGCTGGCATACTGGCAACGCAACCGCCGCTTTGGTTGGCGGGGCTGGTGATGGTCATCGACGGGTTTGGCGGCATGATGTGGAACCTTGCGCAGGTCAGCTACCGCCAACGACATATCCCCGCCCCTTTGCTTGGCAGGGTGAACAGTGCCTTTCGGTTCATCGGCACTGGCCCCGCCGCATTTGGTGCCCTAGCCTATGGTGCGCTGGTTGCGTGGGCCGACCCGATGGGGGCCACCCAAGCCGTTGTGCTGCCCTTTGCGGTTTCCGCGGCCATCGGTGCTGTCTTGACGCTCTATGCGGCGTTGCGGCTCAAGCTGGCCTGACATTGCAAAAAAAGACCGGGCACAAGGCCCGGCCAGTCAACAGGGAGGAAGCTGTGTCATAACCCCGGCACAGCAAGGGGAACTTTGGGGAAGCAATCGCATCGCATTGTTTCGATATAGGATCGATTCTGGGCAAAAACAGGTGCTGAAATGCGTTATTTTTGCGACTTCGCGAACAATCACGCTTAAGCGATCAGCTTATAACCCCCGTTTTCGGTGACCAGCAGCCGCGCGTTTGAAGGATCCACCTCAATCTTTTGGCGCAAGCGGTAGATGTGGGTTTCCAATGTGTGCGTCGTCACACCGGCATTATAGCCCCAAACCTCGTGCAAAAGCATCTCACGCGCCACAACGGCCGACTGCTGACGATATAGGAACTTCAGGATATTTGTTTCCTTTTCCGTCAAACGAACCTTCTTGTCCTTGGCATCTACAAGCATCTTTTGTGCAGGCTTAAAGGTATAGTGTCCCAGGGCGAAGACAGCGTCTTCGGATTGCTCATGCGTGCGCAACTGGGCACGAATGCGGGCAAGCAGGACAGGAAACTTAAACGGTTTTGCGACATAATCATTTGCGCCTGCGTCCAAACCCAAGATCGTGTCGCTATCAGTGTCATGTCCTGTCAGCATCATGATCGGGCATTTCACCCCGGTTTTGCGCATCCTACGACACAACTCTCGTCCGTCCGTATCAGGCAAACCCACATCCAGAATAATCAGATCATAGAGGCCCTGCTTAATTTTTTCGATGCCTTCGGCCCCGTTTGCGGCCTCAAACACGTCAAAGTCTTCGGTCATGACCAACTGCTCGCTAAGTGCTTCGCGCAGATCATCGTCGTCGTCGACCAGTAAAATTTTGCGAACTGCCGCCATCTTCATCTCCATGGTGGGGGCCGAAGTGCGAACCTGCCTGTCGGTTTCCCCTTGCTCTTACAAATGCGCCCGCTTCACGCATTCGGCAAGAATTGCAACAACCGTCTCACGCGGTCGTGTCAGAATACACCCATATGTTTCAATTCCTTGGCCGTTTGCATATGATGCATGTAGGAGAGTGTGATGAATCCTATCAATCAACCGGCCATAAGTCTTGCTGCCACCCCAACGCAAAAGCTTGCGCGCGCGCGCAGCGATCTGCGTCTTGGCATGCCGATTGTCCTGGTGGGACGAGGTCGCGCGATGGTCTGCGTGGCCATAGAGGCGCTGACCCAAGAGCGTTTGCGCGCAATGCGCACGATCGGTGATGTAGAACTGGCCTTGACGCAACGGCGCGCCGAAACGTTGAAGGCACGGGCCTATGATGGCGATCTCGCACGATTTTCGGTGCCGCCGGACGCAGAGTTGCGTTGGTTGATCGCCGTCGCGGACCCGGCAGATGATTTGAACGTTCCGATGAAAGGACCGCTGAACAGCCTGCGCGAGGGCAACGCAGACCTGCACCGCGCAGCCATTGCGCTGACCAAAACGGCAGAGTTGTTGCCTGCCGTTGTGATGGTGGCGGTGCCAGATGGCCTGTCGCTTGCGACACGCGATGGGTTGAACGTGCTCACTCTGGACGATTGCGGCGACTTGAACCGGCTGGCCCCCCTGTCTTCGGTCATTTCAGCGCGATTGCCCATGGCCGCGTCTGAGGCAGGGAGGGTGCATATTTTTCGCCCCGATGACGGTGGTTCTGAACACTATGCGATTGAAATCGGCCGCCCAGACCGTGACCAACCCGTGCTGGCGCGGCTTCATTCGGCCTGTTTTACCGGCGATGTTCTTGGCAGCTTGAAATGCGACTGCGGGCCGCAACTGCGCAGTGCGTTGATTCAGATGGGAGCCGAGCGTTCGGGCGTCCTGCTGTACCTGAACCAAGAAGGGCGCGGCATAGGCCTTGCCAATAAAATGCGCGCCTATTCCTTGCAAGATCAAGGCTTTGACACAGTAGAGGCGAACCACCGGCTTGGTTTTGAAGATGACGAACGCGATTTTCGTATCGGTGCTGCCATCCTGACCAAGATGGGATTTTCGCGCGTCCGCTTGCTGACAAACAATCCCAAAAAGGTCACGATCCTGGAAAGTTGCGGTCTGCAAGTGGTCGAACGCGTGCCACTGCGCGTGGGCGCATCTGACCAGAACAAGGCCTATCTTGCCACCAAAGCAAGCAAATCAGGGCATTTGCTGTGACGCCTGCCGATCTGGTCGTCACCCGTTGGGGCACAAGGTTCAATGGCCGGGTCTTTGCCCATAGCATTGGACGTGCGGGATTTGTGGACGGTGCAGACAAACGCGAAGGCGACGGTGCGACTCCGCGCGGCATGCACCGGATCGTGGGCATGCTCTACCGTGCAGACAGGATCGCAAGGCCGAGCACGTGGGCGCGCGCCATCGGGCCAAGGGATCTGTGGTCAGATGACACCTCCGACCCAAACTACAATCGGCAAGTGCGCGCGCCACATCCATTTGGCCATGAAAAATTGTGCCGCGCGGATCCGTTGTATGATCTCATCCTGCTAACCGATTGGAATTGGCCAAATCCAGTTCCCGGTCGCGGATCAGCGATCTTTGTGCATCAATGGCGCAGGCCCGGTTTTGCGACAGCCGGATGCATCGCATTCTCTCGGTTGGACCTTTTATGGATCGCCAAACGCATCAAACTCCACAGTCGGCTGGTGGTTATTGGCTGAATAATCTTCCCAAAGCGCTTCGAATCTCATAGATTTACGGCATGACGCTCGGGGGGCCTTTCATGTCAAACTTGAACACGATTTCAGATGAAACGATGTTTGATCTACGCCATGATCGTTCGGCCCCCGATCTGTGGCCAATGTTGCAAGCATTATACGGAAGTCATCCCAACTATGCGGCTTTTGCCAAGTCGTTGATCAAAGCCCTTAAATCGGCATGGAAGGCGCGACCCGCCGAGCTTAAGCTGCTGGATTTAAAGAGAGACTTTGAACCTGATTGGTTTCAGCGCGCCCAGATGGCGGGATATGTTTTCTATATCGACCGGTTTGCTGGAACCTTGAACGGCATCACCGACAAAATCCCCTACCTGCAAGACCTTGGCATAAATTACGTCCATCTCATGCCGTGCCTGAAACCCCGCCCCGGGGACAGCGATGGCGGCTATTCGGTGATGGATTATGGCGCGATCAACCCGCGTTTTGGCACCATGGCCGATCTCAAAGCGGTTTCAGGTGAACTGCATCACCATGGCATGTCGCTGTGCATCGATCTTGTGCTGAACCACACCGCCAAAGAGCATGCTTGGGCCAAAAAGGCTGCCAAAGGTGATGCGCAGTATCAAGATTACTATCTGATGTTTGACACCGATGCCCACCCAAACGCCTATGAGCAATCCTTGGTAGAGGTGTTTCCCAACAACGCGCCGGGCAATTTCACCCATTACCCCGACATCGGCAAATGGGTCTGGACCACCTTTAACGAACATCAATGGGATTTGAACTGGGCCAATCCGCAAGTTTTCCTAGAGATTACCAAAGTCATGCTGAACCTTGCCAACCACGGCGTCGATGTGGTGCGGCTGGATGCGGTGGCCTTTATGTGGAAGCGGCTAGGTACGCGTTGCCAGTCGGAACCAGAGGTGCACATGATCCTGCAGGCCCTGCGCGCCTGTTCGCGCATAGCTGCCCCTGCACTGATCCACCTTGAAGAAGCCATCGTTGGCCCGCAAGAAATGCTGCCCTATCTGGGGCGCGGCAAGCATGACGGCAAAGAGGGCAACCTTGCCTATCACAACTCTCTTATGGTTCAATTCTGGAGCGCGCTTGCCACGCGTGACGCGCGCCTGATGACGCATGTCATGTCCACGCATTTTCCCGAAAACCTGACCAACGCCACCTATGCCACCTATATTCGCTGCCATGATGACATCGGCTGGGCCATCACGGATGAGGACGCGGCCGCACTTCACCTCTCAGGCCCCGCGCATCGGGCCTATCTGTCAGAGTTCTATCACGGCGGTTTTCCGGGGTCATTTGCAAAAGGCGCGCTGTTTCAGGTGAATGCGGAAACCGGCGACAAGCGGATTTCCGGCAGTTTTGCGTCTCTGGCAGGGCTGGAAAAAGCCCAGACCGAAACAGAGGTCGAGACCGCCCTGAAACGGATCAATCTGGGTCATGCGCTGATCGCCTGTTTTGGCGGCATCCCCCTGATTTATATGGGGGATGAGCTGGCAACGCTGAACGACGACGGCTATCTTAATCAGCCCGACCACGCGCATGACAGTCGATGGATTCACCGCCCCATGATGGATTGGCAAGAGGCAGAGGCGCGCCACGACCAATCTCGCCCCGGCGCGCGCTGCTTTACTGGGCTAAAGCACATTCTTGCCCGCCGCCGCGCCACGCCGGGCTTACATGCCGCACACCCAACGCGGGTTCTTGGCTGTCCTGCGACCGCCGTGTTTGCGGTGCAGCGCTTGGCACCAACAGGCGGCCTGCTGGCGCTGTTCAACTTTTCTGACGAGTGGCAGCACATCCCAGGTGCTTGGCTGCGTGCCAATGGTGTAACGGCATGGCATGATGCTTTGGCGGATCAATCCGTATCTTTGCACGATGATCGTCTGTCGCTTGCGCCTTTGGGGGCCGTCTGGCTGCAGTAAGCGGGCATCAAGCGGCAGGATAAGTCCGCGCGCCAAAGATCGCGCTGCCGACACGGATATGTGTGGCGCCGTGGGCAATGGCGTCTTCAAAGTCGCCACTCATCCCCATCGACAGGCCGGTTAGGCCAGCGTCCGCAGCCATAGTGCGCAACATGGCGAAATGCGGCGTCGTGGGTTCACCGTCCGGTGGAATGCACATCAGACCAAAGGGGGCCAAATCCATCGCGCGGCAATCGACGACAAATTTGTGCAGATCGGCGGGCAAAACCCCGGCCTTTTGCGGCTCTGCCCCGGTGTTCACCTGAATGAACAGCTGCGGACAGGCCCCGCGCGCCTGCGCAAGGCTGGCGATCTTGGCCGCGAGCGACGGGCGATCAACGCTGTGAATGGCATCAAACAGGTCGATCGCGACTTTGGCTTTGTTGGTTTGCAAGGGGCCGATCATATGGACGGCAACGGCGCCAAATTCGGCACGCAAATCCGGCCATTTGGCCTGCGCCTCTTGCACATAGTTTTCACCAAACAGGCGGTGCCCGGCGGATAGAACAGCACGAACGCGGTCAATGGGTTGTACTTTGGACACTGCGATCAGTTGAACCGACCCAGCGGCGCGGCCTGCGGCCAATTCGGCGGCGCGCATGCGCTGCGTGATCAGATCAAGTGACATGCGGAACCCCCATCGCGTGGCAGGATCAAAGCCAAATCACAGAGAGGCCAAAAAGAAAAGAGCGGGCACAAGGCCCGCTCTTCTTTGTCTGCCAATCCGTTAGGATTAGAAGGACATCGATACGCCTGCAAACAGGTCGTCAGAAGCGTTGATGCCGCCTTCAGCCGTCAGACCGCCGCCAAGGTCGTAAGAACCCTTAACGCTCCATGCGCTTGCTTTGTCGGTGAAGAACCCAACTTTAGCG
>JAAFIJ010000096.1 GCA_013298675.1 Rhodobacterales bacterium
TTGTGGTTTCACACCCGCTTATGGCCCCAAAGGCCCCGCGTCAGGCCTCGTCGATCAGATCCGAATCGGCGATCCAACTGATAAGAACAGCTTTGATCTGGTCGAACGGCTCGAAGAACGCCTGGGCCGCACCTCTGCCGGGCGTTATGATCTCAGCTATACCATCACGACGGATACCTCAGGTGTCGGCATCGCCACCGACAACAGCACCACGCGTTATCAACTTTATGGCACCGTGGAATGGTCTTTGACCGAACGCGCCACAGCCACCCGAGTCACGGGCGGCAAAGCGACCGGATTTACCAGCTATTCCGCCACTGCCTCAACCGTCGCGGCATTGTCTGGCGAAGAAAACGCAGCCCTTCGCTTGATGCACATCCTTGCGGATGAAATCGTCACCCAACTCGTTGCCACCGCGGGCATTTGGGCGAAATGATCCTCAAAGGGGCCGAGGGGAATCGCTATCTGGCAAAACCAGACCCTGCCCGCGCCGGACTGTTGATCTTTGGGGCCGACGCCATGCGCGTGGCACTTAAACGCCAAGACGCGATCTTGGCGTTGATCGGTGCTGCTGGTGAAAGCGAAATGCGCCTGTCACGGATGAGCGGGGCCGATCTGCGCAAAGACAGCGCCTTGATGTTGGATGCCATCAAAGAGGTGGGTTTCTTTCCCGGCCCGCGCGTGGTTTTCGCCGAAGATGTCACCGACGGCTTGACGGACACCATCGCATTTGCCCTGAAATCCTGGAAACCGGGGGATGCCAATATCGTTGTGACCGCAGGCAACCTGACGGGAAAATCGGCTCTCAAAACCTTGTTTGAAAAGCACCTGAATGCGGTCTCTATCGGGCTCTATGACGACCCACCTTCTCGCGAAGAGATCGAGGATGCCCTCAAAAGGTCGGGCCTCGTCCAGATTGAACCCGCCGCGATGGCAGACCTGACCACACTTGCGCGCGCGCTGGATCCCGGCGATTTCCGCCAAACCCTTGAAAAGATATCCCTTTACAAATGGGGTGACCAAACTCCCCTTACCCCCACAGAGATATTGGCCCTTGCCCCAGCTACCATCGAAGCTGAAGTCGATGATCTGATCTCCTGCGTCGCTGAAAACCGCCACACAGAGGTCGGCCCCCTGATGCGCAGATTGCAAGGACAGGGGATTAACCCCGTCACACTCTGCATTGGCGCAATACGCCATTTCCGCGCCCTGCACATCGCAGCAAGTGACCCCTCGGGCGTTTCATCTGGCATCATGAAAGCCCGCATTTTCGGGCCGAGACGCGCCGCGATGGAACGTCAGGCCAGCCATTGGGGCATGTATTCCCTCGAACAAGCCATCGCCCTTTTGGTCGAAACTGATCTTTCCTTGCGCTCCACTTCCAAAGCGCCCGCAATGGCGGTGATGGAGCGCGCATTGATCCGTCTTGCCATGATGAAGCGCTAGACTGCCTGCAATTCGACCTGTCGCTTGACACCTCGCGCAATCTGTCCAAGCTTGTGGATCCTTGACCTTTCTGTGGAACATTTTCGTGCCCGCCACACCTCCTTATGACACCGCGCTGAAAGCCCTCGCCAAACTGGTCGCCAAACATCCAAATGTGGAAGGCGAAGTGATTTGGGCACAAGAAGGCACCTGGCAGCCCCAGGATGACGATGCTGCCACCTTGGATGGTGAAGAAATCCCCTATTACGCCGAAGGCATGTTGATGGAGGGGTATCGTTTTTCTTGGCAAGCTCTGGGGGAAAACACGCCCGAATTCATCCGTTTGTTCTTTTGGCAAGGTGCCTGCCCTGCTCTGCCGAGCGATCCGGATATTTTGGCCTCAATGGTCTATGATCCGGCGGCCCGCGCCTGATACTGTGAACACGGATCCCCGACGACCGTTTTCCCTCTCATGACAGCTTCAGCCCTTTCGTCCAAAAGTATTGCGGCCGAGATCATGCCCAACGAAAAACACGTCGCCCCACAAAACACGTCGCCCCACAAAATACGTTGCCCTCAAAATACGTTGCCCCCCGAGATGCCTAAGCCCCAATACTCGCCCCAACTCCCAGACTTTGCGCGCAGCGATACGTCTCCAGAATTCTGACCGTAGAAGTGATCAATATCACCATGACCTCTCCCACAATTTACACCTCCCTCGACAAATCCTTTGCCAAACTTGGGACCCGCCTCTTTACAGTAACCTGCCACGATGAGGCAGCAGGCCTTCATCACCGCGTTTATTCCTCAAATTCAGATGCCTATCCTGCGGGCGGCACCAAACCCCTTACACATGATGGCTGGTACGCTTTGTGCGTCACCGCGCAGAAAATCTTTGTGGCCAATACCCCGGCGGAATTTGCCAAATACTTCTTTGATCATGCCTTGATCACATCACTTAACCTCGGCTCATGCATCAATATTCCCGTGGTACATCAGTCGCAGGTCCTCGGCACCCTCAACCTTCTGGCATCAGCACATCATTTTACTGCGGAAAAATTGGCACGCTATGCACAGATTGTGACGCAAAACCATCAAGGCTTGATCGCACAAATGCTGAACGAATGACGTGGCCTCCCCTTTCATCTGTTCGAAAATATCCCCGGGGTCCGGGGGCGGCGCCCCCGGCTTGTCCGCACGAGAAATCAGAACGCCGCTCTGACAAGGCTCCATAGCTTCCAGCGCTACTTGCCCACATCCATGACCCAGTACACCCGGCCTTCGTCGCTGACGGCAATGGCAATTCCGATATCCTTGTAGTCCGGGCTGATGATTGTTTTCCAATGTGGCGGCGAATTGCGCCAGATTTCTGCGGCAGAAGATACTTTTGCCTGGCGCGAATAGGCGATGTTCTCGCCTGCTTTGCGCAATCCGTAACCAACTGCTTTCAAACGTGCTTTCAGGTCTGGCCCCCCGGGGCGTTGGTGGGAAAAATATCCCCGCACGGCCATATCGCAGGCATGTGCCATGGCGGCGTTGCTCAGGGCGCGATTAGGTTTAAGGCCGGCCAAACCATGTTCCGACCGTTGCGCATTGATCCACTCCAGCAACCCCGCCTGCAAAGTGCCGGCCCCCTCTGGTTGGGCACACGAAGCACCAGCACCCAAAGGCGACGCAACACAAAGCATCGCCGCCAGCGCCAAAGTTTTTGTCTTTTGCAAAATCATGCTCATCTCCCATAGCCGTCATTTCTGCGAAAGAATGACTTTGAGCCAAGGCCAAATCATGACGCGGAAATGGCGCGGATCAACCTTTTGAGGTGATTGTTTGCCCGCCCCGTTTGCAGACACACCGGACAAGAATTTTTATCTTGCGATCAAAAAATTCAGACCCTAACCTTTGAGGATGATCGAAATATCGACAAGCCGCAGAACGCGGATTCTTCAACATGGAGCGTTGACATGCAAGCATTGAAGCTGATGAGCACCACCGCCCTGATTGTGGCCCTGACCGTGACACCCACGTTCGCCCAAATCAGTGCCATAGGCGACGGAGAAGGCGAAGTTTCCATCGTCGCGTGGGCCGGTCACATTGAACGCGGCGAAACTGACAAAACTTTTGATTGGGTGACCAAATTTGAGGCCGACACTGGCTGCAAAGTCAGCGTAAAGACCGCCAACACCTCTGACGAAATGGTCGCTCTGATGAATGAGGGCGGCTTTGACCTTGTCACCGCTTCGGGTGACGCGTCGTTGCGCCTTATCGCAGGCGGGCGGGTGCAGCCCATCAACACCGACCTTATTCCGTCTTGGTCAACTGTGGACGACCGGTTGAAAGATGCAGGCTGGCACACGGTGAATGGCACCCATTACGGCGTACCCTATATGTGGGGGCCAAACGTGTTGATGTACAACACAGAGGTCTTCAAAGAGGCACCAACCTCGTGGAATGTGGTGTTTGAAGCGATGGACCTGCCCGATGGCAAGCCAAACGCTGGCCGCGTTCAGGCCTATGACGGCCCCATCCACATCGCCGACGCAGCCCAGTATCTGATGTTCCACAAACCAGAACTCAAGATCACCTCGCCCTACGAACTGAACGAAGAGCAGTACAAGGCCGCCCTTGATCTGCTGCGGGTTCAGCGTACGCTTGTCAGCCGCTACTGGCATGACGCCTTCATTCAAATGGATGATTTCAAGAACGAAGGCGTCGTTGCCTCGGGGTCATGGCCATTCCAGGTTGGCCTTCTGGCGGCAGACACGCCCATCGCCTCGACCATTCCGCAAGAGGGTGCCACAGGCTGGGCTGACACCACAATGATGCATGTTGATGCCAAGCATCCGAACTGTGCCTACAAATGGATGGAGCATTCGCTCGCCTCAAACCTGCAGTCTGACCTGTCGGTTTGGTTTGGCGCAAACCCTGCCGTCCCTGCCGCCTGTACGGACAAGCGCGGCATGCAAACCGCCGAGGGCTGTGCTGCCAATGGCATGGATAACTTTGACAAAATCCGCTTCTGGACCACACCAGTCGCCAATTGCAGCCAAGGTGAAGGCATGTGTGTGCCCTATTACCGTTGGGTGTCAGACTATATCGGCGTGATTGGCGGTCGCTAATCCCCCGTTCAAGACCGGGCTGTGCAAGTGACTTGCGCAGCCCTTTTTCACGCAGACCTGTACCCGGTTGGTCAAGGTGGCGTACGTCAGCTGGATCAAAGTCTGACATCACCTTCGAACCAAAAATCTCTCTCCCAAAAGCATCCGAGACCCCATGACCGCAGCCGTTGAATTTCAGTCCGTCTCGCGCCATTTCGGTCGACCAAACGCCCCGGTCAAAGCCGTGGACGCGGTTGATCTGACCATTGCCGAAGGAGCTTTCTTTGCCATGCTGGGGCCATCCGGCTCTGGCAAGACGACCTGTTTGCGACTGATCTCTGGGTTTGAAAAGCCAACTTCTGGGGCGATCCGGATTTTTGGCCAGGACGTGTCAGACGTGCCGCCCAACCGTCGCTCGGTCAACACGGTCTTTCAGGATTATGCGCTGTTTCCCCATCTGAACGTGCGCGACAATGTGGCTTATGGCTTGATGGTCAAAGGCATGGCCAGACGCGCCCGCTATGACCGCGCCGAGGAAATGCTGTCATTGGTGAAGCTGGCCGATTACGGTGACCGAAAACCCGCGCAATTGTCGGGGGGGCAACGCCAAAGGGTCGCCCTTGCCCGCGCTTTGGTAAACGAACCCCGCGTGTTGCTTCTGGACGAGCCTTTAGGCGCGCTTGATCTGAAACTGCGCGAAACCATGCAAGACGAGCTGAAATCGCTGCAACAACGCCTTGGCATCACCTTTGTCTTTGTCACCCATGATCAGAACGAAGCCTTGTCGATGGCCGACAGTCTGGCCGTTTTCAACAAAGGCAAAATCGCGCAAATCGGCACGCCCGCAGAGATATATGCCAAACCCCGCACCCGCTTTGTCGCCGATTTTGTGGGGTCTTCCAATGTTTTGCCGCCAGATCTGACCGCACTGTTGGGCGGCCCCAAGCAATGGGCGTCTCTTCGGCCGGAGAATACCCGGCTGGCTGTGCCAACGGCCGAGGCAAGTGGTACCGTGACAGCGCTGCGCTATCTTGGGGCGTCGACCCGTGTGCTGATGCAGATGAACGGCACAGAAATTGCTGTCCTTGTGCCAGCGGGCCAGCCTTTGCCAAATCAGGGCGATGTCAGCGGTATCAGCTTTGATGCCGGATCGCTGCATGTGATGGCTGTGGGCTTGGATGGCGAGGCCTAAATGATGGCACATCACAGCCGTTCTGGGGCAAATTCAGACGCTGCCATGATCGCGATCTTGCCAGAACGGGGATTGGCCGACCGTTTGACCGGGCTTTTTTGGCGCAAACCAAAGCTGCTGCTTGCCCTGATGATCACGCCGCCGCTTTTGTGGTTGGGGGTGGTTTACCTTGGGTCCCTTGCAGCACTGCTGCTTCAGTCGTTTTATTCGATTGACGAGTTTTCGGGCATGGTCGTTCAGGAATTCACCCTGAAAACCTATGCCGAACTGCTGCGTCCGGCCAATTATGATGTGATTTTCAGAACCCTTCTGATGGCGGCGGCGGTGACTGTCGGCTGTGCCATCTTGGCATTTCCTATTGCGTATTTTGCCGCGCGCTTTGCGCGTGGACGCTGGAAAGCGGTGTTTTACCTTGGCATCATGCTGCCGCTTTGGTCATCCTATCTGGTCAAGGTTTACGCGTGGAAACTCATCCTCGCCAAGGAAGGCATCATCACTTGGGCCGCCGAGGCGACCCAAACCAGCGCCGTCCTCGACGCCATTCTGACTCTGCCTGTCATCGGGGGTAATTCGCTATCAACCTCTTACATCGGGATGTTCATGGTTTTTACCTACGTCTGGCTGCCCTACATGATCTTGCCGATGCAAGCGTCACTGGAAAGAGTCCCCGCCTCTATGCTTGAGGCGTCGGCAGATTTGGGGGCGACACGGGCGCAAACTTTGCGGACGGTGATCTTGCCGCTTGCGATGCCGGGGGTGATTGCCGGGTCGATCTTTACGTTTTCTTTGACGATGGGCGACTACATCATTCCGCAGATCGTCGGGAATTCAGCGAACTTCATCGGGATGGCGGTTTATCAATTGCAAGGCACTGCAGGGAATATCCCGCTCGCTGCGGCCTTTGCTGTGGTGCCGATCGTGATCATGGTGATCTATCTTTGGCTGGCAAAACGGGCGGGGGCATTCGATGCACTCTGAACGCGCAGGGCTTGGGCTAAGGATCGCGGCGCTGGGTGGGTTGCTGTTTTTGCACCTGCCGATTTTGCTGATCTTCCTTTATGCCTTTACCACCGAGGAACGCACCTATGCCTTCCCTCCACCCGGACTTACGACCGAGTGGTTTGCGGCCGCATGGAACCGCCCCGACATCTGGGAGGCAATGGCCCTGTCACTGAAAGTGGCATTGATCGCCACCCTGATCGCGATGGTCCTTGGCACGCTGGTCTCGGCCGCGATGTCTCGGGCGACGTTTTTCGGGCGTGAGCAGATATCCCTGCTGATCATTCTGCCCATTGCCTTGCCGGGGGTGATAACTGGCATGAGCCTGCGGTCGGCCTTTGGCATGGCCGGGATCGATTTCTCGACCCTGACGATCATTCTGGGCCATGCCACCTTTTGCATTGTGATCGTCTATAACAACGCGGTCGCACGGTTTCGCCGCTTGTCAGGGGGGGTGATGGAGGCGAGCGCCGACCTTGGCGCGAATGCGTTTCAAACCTTTTGGCACATTTTGCTGCCCAACCTTGGCACGGCCCTGCTTGCAGGCGGGATGCTGGCCTTTGCTTTGTCGTTTGACGAGGTAATCGTCACCACCTTTACCGCAGGTCAGCAAACCACCCTGCCGATTTGGATGCTGGAAGAATTGATCCGCCCGCGTCAGCGGCCCGTGACCAATGTGGTCGCGATGATCGTTTTTGCCGCAACCTTCCTTCCCATTCTGGCCGCCTATTATCTGACCCGAAACGGGTCAGAAACCGCAGGCGGTGGGAAATAGTTTGGAAGCCGCGGCTAGTTTTGAGCCGCCGCGCGACCTGCCCAACGTCCGGTCGACCAAGCAGCGGTCAGCAAATAGCCGCCCGTCGGCGCCTCCCAGTCGAGCATTTCGCCGCAGGCAAAAACACCGGGAAGCGTCTTTAGTTCTAGGCCATCGGTCAATCCCACCCTCGCGATACCGCCCGCAACAGAGATTGCCTGATCTAATGGATTTGGTCCCAACAAAGGGACCTTAAGCGATTTAACGGCCTTTGCCAAAGGATGGCCGCGACCAAACTCCATGATAAGCGCAATCGTAGCTGCGCCAAGCCCCAACTTGCGCAAACGGTTGACCGTAGATTCACCCGGCCGCTGAGCGTCCAGTTTTGCCTGTAGCTCTTGGGTCGGAACGTCGGGCATCAGATCCAACACCAACGGCGCGCCCATCCGCAAAGCGCGCGAAACGGTATAGATACCGCCGCCTTCCAGCCCAGCAGCTGTGATCACAAACTCACCCCGCGCCTGTTGATCGCCAGCGCGCAGCACGGCCCCCTTGATGGGCGCCCCGAAATGCTTGGCCATATGGGTCGACCAAGCCACTTGAAACCCCATATTGGCAGGTCCAAACGGCGTAAGAGGCACGCCTCTTTCCGCCAAGATTTCCGCCCAAGCGCCATCAGACCCCAAACGCGCCCAAGAAGCACCCCCCAGTGCAAGCACGGTAACATTTGCCGCGATGGTTTGCGGCCCCTTTGCCGTGGCAAAAGTCATATGCGCGCCATCAAACCCGGTCCAACGCCACCCGGTCCGCAATTCCGCCCCCGCTGCACCCAAACGGGCAAGCCAAGCGCGCAACAAGGGCGAGCCTTTCATGGTCTTGGGGAATACCCGGCCCGTGGTTCCGGTAAACACATCCTGACCTAAACCTCTGCACCACGCGATCACCTCACGCGGGCCAAAGTCGCGCAGCATGGGCAAAAGCCAATCTGGGCAATCATAGGCAGCGGCAAAGTCGTCGATAGTTTCGTCTTTGGTGACATTCAAACCCGATTTGCCCGCCATCAGAAACTTGCGCGCGGGGCTAGGCTTTGCCTCGCAGATCACAACTTTGCGGCCAGCGCGCAACAACTCTTCTGCGGCC
>JAAFIJ010000097.1 GCA_013298675.1 Rhodobacterales bacterium
TTGCTGCACCGGATCATGATCGCCACCACAAATGCGGGCGATGTGGTGCTGGACCCGTTCTTTGGCACCGGCACGACAGGTGCTGTCGCCAAAATGTTGGGGCGTGATTTTATCGGGATTGAGCGAGAAGCGGCTTACCGTAAGGCCGCTTCGGAACGGATCAACCGCGTTCGCCGTTTTGACGCCAGTGCGCTAGAAGTCACCGGCTCCAAACGGTCCGAACCAAGGGTGCCCTTTGGCCAGGTCGTCGAACGCGGCATGCTGCGTCCAGGCGAAGAGTTGTTCTCGATCGGCAACCGGTTCAAGGTCAAAGTGCGTGCTGATGGCACCTTGATTGGCAATGATGTCAAAGGGTCGATCCATCAAGTGGGTGCCACGCTCGAAGGCGCGCCGTCATGCAACGGTTGGACCTATTGGCACTATAAGCGGGATGGCAAGATGATCCCGATTGATATCCTGCGCCAGCAAATCCGGGCCGAAATGGAAGCCGATCTGGGACGCCCGCACTAAATACTCTGACCACAGGTTTACGCCAGTACTGCAGTCCGCCTGCAGTACACCTCCCCGCCATGTTCACATGGCGGGGCTTTTTCAACTTCGCAGGACTGGGACGCCGCGCTTTTCAGAAAGTTAAACCAATTACGGCGGTCATACTTGTGACCGTGGCTGCCACGCGCCCTGATAGCGATGCAGAGGTTTTGGATGGGCAACACGCAAGTCTGCGTTATGAAGTCATCCACCGCCAGGAAGCGGATTTTGGGCTTTGTTATAGGGATGCCAATCTGCGATGTCGGGGTAATGATTTGCGCGCCATGCTTTGACACGCGGGTTCATGATGCGCTTCCATAAAGGCGGCACCATCGCGGCCATGGTCATCACGGGATAGCCGTAAGGCAGCTGCGGTGCGTCCTGCGCGTCATAGGTTTGCAGCAAGGGAAACCGACGATCCGGTTTGTAATGGTGATCCGAATGGCGTTGCAGGTTGATCAACAGCCAGTTCGACGCCCGGTGTGCTGCGTTCCATGAATGGCGCGGCTGGACGTGTTCATATTTCCCATTCCCCAGATATCGTCGCGTCAGGCCATAATGTTCTATGTAATTGACAAGTTCCAATTGCCACACGGCGACGAAGGCCTGAAAGCAAAACAGCGCAAGTCCAAACCCGCCGCCCAACAGATATGCGATCACAAGGAACCCTGCCTGCAAGGCCGCATACCGCCAGAACGGGTTTGATGCGTGCCGCGGAGGTAGGCCCCTGCGTGCCAGCATGGCCGCCTCTGCTTTCCATGAAGAGGTCACGGATTGCACCAAAACGCGTGGAAAGAACCGATGAAAGCCTTCGTTATAACGCGCGGAAACTGGATCGCGCGGGGTGCCGATATACAGGTGATGCACCCGCAAATGTTCGCTTCTGAAATGTCCGTACAGCACAGATGCAAGCAAAAGGTCGGCCATGCCCCGCTCTAATGTTGGTTTTTGGTGCATCAGCTCATGGCTGTAGTTGATGCCAATGGTGCCAGAGATGACCCCCATGCCAAAAAACACCATCAACGCCTCGGCCGTTCCCAGATGTGCTGCGCGCGGCACATACCATAGCAATCCAAACAGCAGCGTCACTTGCAATGGAAACCAGATGATGGTGATCAATTTGTACCAAAACAAATGATCGCCGTCCGTCGCAGGATCAGCATTTTTGGTGTAGGTCCCTGTCAGGGCGTCTAGCAACGAAAACACGCCCCATGCATAGACTGGCAGCAGAGCGGTCGCCCATCCCCCCGTCGCCGCACCAAACATCGCGATCGGGATGAGCGTCAACGATAACCAAAAGGGCAGGACATATTCAAGCCGGGGTGACGTGGGGCCGCTCATCGCACGATGCTCTTGTTCATTTTAGGACCCTATCTTGGACTCAAGGGCAAACTCAGACCCCTTTGCCAGATCATAAGCTTTTTGCATCAGGGTCGGAAAGTCCCTTGGATTGATGTCCGCAACAAAACGTCCGCGCTCGGGGTTTGGTGTGCCGCTGACCTGCCCAACCATGACACGCAAAATCAGATGAAAATGGGTAAAGGTGTGCTTTATCTCGCCCGCGCCGATCCAGTCTAACGCCAAAGGCGGACCACTTTCACGGCCGTCCCATTCCGTTCCGGGCAAACCGATCATCCCGCCGAGCAATCCTTTCGCGGGGCGGTCCTCTACCAAAACGCGGCCATCGCGGTGAAAAGCCGCCCAGACAGTGCCGGTGCGCGTGGGTTTTACGGGTTTCGCCAATTTGCGGGGCAAGGTTGCTTGAATGCCCATAGCGGCGGCCTTGCAAGGTTTGGACAGCGGGCAAAGCGCGCAAAGAGGGTTGCGTGGGGTGCAGATTGTGGCGCCCAGATCCATCACCGCTTGTGCATAATCACCCGCACGCACGACGGGCGTCAGGCTGGCCGCAAGTGCCGTCAGTTCTGCCTTGGCTTGCGGCAAAGGGGTCTCAACCGCAAAGAGCCGTGACATGACGCGTTCGACATTGCCGTCCACAACAGTTTCTGCCTGGTCAAACGCAATCGACGATATGGCCGCCGCAGTATAAGGCCCCACGCCCGGCAGAGCGCGCAACCCTGACAGTGTTTGCGGGAATACGCCCATATGGTTGTTTGCAACCTCGCGCGCGCAGGCCAAAAGGTTGCGCGCCCGGGCGTAATATCCCAGCCCCGCCCATTCGGCCATGACCTCTGCATCAGGGGCGGCGGCCAGCGCGCTGACGGTCGGCCAACGTGCGGTAAAACGTTGAAAATACGCGCGCACTGCGGCGACGGTGGTTTGTTGCAGCATCACTTCGGACAGCCAAACCCGGTAAGGATCAGGCATAATCCCATGCGCGCGGTCTTGGGGCGACACCCGCCACGGCATCGACCTTGCATTCAAGTCATACCAGTTCAGCAATTCCCGGCTTAGTTGGTCACGCAATGTTTATTTCCCCGGATGGCCCAAACCACTGGCAGCGAACCCTGTTGCACCCTAGAATAGCTTAGAAACCTGCAAGGACCAGCCAGAAGCACGCCATGGCACATAACCCGCGCCCAATGCCCTCTTCTCAGCGCCGCGTGCGTGGATTTGAGCCGACCTCAGGTCTGCTGAAAGAACAAGTGCGTGCTGCGGGCGAATCGCGTGGCTTTGCTGTGACCCGTCTGCTGACCCATTGGCCCGAAATCGCTGGCGTTGAAATGGCGTCCATGACGCGACCGATCAAGGTCGGCTACGGGCGTGAAGGGATGGGCGCAAGCTTGACGCTGCTGACCACAGGCGCGCAGGCGCCGATGGTGGAAATGCAAAAGGAAAAGCTGCGCGACCGGGTGAATGCAGTTTACGGTTATGCGGCCATTTCGCGCATCATCCTGACCCAGATCGCTGCGACTGGTTTTGCCGAAGGGCAGGCGCAGTTTATGGCAAAACCCAAAGCTGTCGGTACGGCACCTGACCCGACAGTTCGGGCCGAGGCGGCGCGCACGGCAGCACCGATCAATGACACAGGGCTGCGCGCAGCCTTAGAGGTAATGGCACAAAATGTTTTGGCGCGTCAGGCAACAACGGCCCGCCACGCAACAAAGGAAAGTTCGGAATGATGAAAAAATTTGGATTGGCCGCTCTGGTTTTGGGCACAGTCGCAGCCCTTGGTCTGTGGACCCTTGCCCCCAAATCGGCAAACGCCGAGGAAACCACGGCAGCAACAGCGCCTGCGATTGAGATCAAGGATTTCGGCATTGGCCCAGAGGACGCCAAAGTCAAAATCATCGAATACGCCTCCTTTACTTGCCCCCATTGCGCGCATTTCCACGAGGACTCCTTTGGCAAACTCAAGGCCGAATACATCGACACCGGGAAAATACGCTTTGAATATCGTGAGGTGTATTTTGACCGCTACGGACTGTGGGCGGCGATGATGGCGCGCTGCGGTGGTGAGATGCGCTACTTCGGGATTTCGGATATTTTGTTCAGCACCCAACAAGACTGGGCCGGTTCTGACGATCCGGCTGCGATTGTCGCCAACCTGAAGAAGATTGGTCGTACGGCGGGGATGGACGACGCGATGTTGGACATCTGTATGAAAGATGCCCCGACCGCCCAAGCGTTGATGACGCATTATGAAACGAACTTTGCTGCCGACGGTATCGAAGGAACGCCTACGTTTATCATCAACGGCACCAAGCATTCCAATATGGATTACGCCGACATGAAAGCGATCATCGACGCAGAGCTGGCCAAGTAACCCATGGCTGGCTTGCTGTCTGGTGTTAAAGTGATTGAGTTGGCAAGGATTTTGGCTGGCCCTTGGGCTGGCCAGACCCTTGCCGATCTTGGCGCGGATGTGATCAAAGTTGAGGCCCCCGAAGGCGATGACACTCGCAACTGGGGCCCACCCTTTGTGGACCAAGACGGCGAACGTACCGCCGCGTATTTCCATGCGACCAACCGTGGAAAACGGTCGATAACCTGCGATTTTCGGACCGAAGAGGGCCAAGCCATCGTGCGTGATCTGGTGGCCGACGCGGATATTCTGATAGAGAATTTCAAGGTCGGTGGACTTGCCAAATACGGACTTGATTTCAACAGCTTACATGCAATTAACCCACGCCTGATTTATTGCTCGATTACTGGATTTGGTCAAGACGGTCCCTATGCCCACCGCGCTGGCTATGATTTCATCATCCAAGGCATGGCCGGGTTGATGAGCATCACTGGCGATCCCGATGGGCAACCGCAAAAGGTGGGGGTTGCGGTGACCGACCTGTTCACTGGCGTGTATGCAACCACGGCAATTTTGGCCGCTTTACACCAGCGCAGCGTGACGGGCCTAGGTCAGCAGATTGACGTCGCGCTGATGGATGTGGCCACGGGCATTTTGGCCAATCAGGCGATGAATTACCTTGTTGGCGGCAAAACGCCCCACATGATGGGCAACGCGCATCCAAATCTGGCTCCCTACGCGGTGTTTGATTGCGCCGATGGTTGGATCATTCTTGCGACCGGAAATGACGGACAGTATGGCAGGCTCTGTGAGATTTTGGGGTTGCCAGAGATGGCAACCGCCCCGCAGTTTTTGCGAAACTCCGACCGGGTCAGCAACCGTGAGGCGCTGACCACCCTTTTGACCGCTCAGACCAAACGTTGGTCAAAGAACGATCTTTTGACTGCGTGTGAAGCAAAGGGCGTACCCGCCGGACCGATTAATGACATCGCAGAAGTTTTTGCCGATCCGCAAGTCGTGGCGCGCGGCATGCAAATTGCGCCCGGTGGTCTGCCCGGCGTACGCTCTCCGATGACATTTTCTGGGGCGGAATTGACCTTGGATCGGCCTGCGCCAAGGCTTGGCCAACATCAGCAAGAGATATTGGGCGATAAGTCCTAAAGTCCCAACTTGGTCAAAGCGGCGTCAAGTTGGGTCAGTTCTGCGATCTGCAAGCGGACCACCAATACCAGTACTTTGGGCAGAAATGCTTGGGGCAGGCGGGCCGCGTCCTTTTCGGTCGTGACCAACTGCGCACCCTTGGTATAGGCCTCTAACTCAAGCCGGCGGAGCAACGCATCGGGCAGCGGCTGGTGATCAGCCAAACTTTCACCCCGCAAAACTTCGGCCCCCAGATCACGCAAAGTGGCAAAGAACTTTTCGGGCCGCGCGATGCCCGCAAAGGCGATAACGCGCGCGTCTTGCCAATCCATGCCCGTGGCAAGCGGCATCAACTGCCCCGACAGATGTATGATCCCTGAAGGTGCGCGCCAACCTTCAAAAAAGCGGGCTTGTGCCTCAGGTGCCCCGACCGTAAGCACAATATTGGCACGCTTCAGACCAACGGAAACGGGTTCTCTTAGCGGTCCGGCGGGCAGACACAGCCCATTGCCAAATCCGGTTTCGGCATCGACGACAATGACCGACAGATCCTTGTGCACCGACGGGTTTTGAAACCCGTCGTCCAGAACGATCACCTCTGCCCCGAGCGATTCTGCCAAGCGCACGCCTGCAGCACGATCTTTCGACACGATTGTGGGGGCGAAATTCGACAAAAGGATCGGCTCATCGCCTACCTCGGCGGCCAAGTGCTTGGCTGCATCCACCAAGCATGGTCCTTCAATCGTACCGCCATACCCCCGGCTGACCACGAAAACCTTGTGCCCGCGGTTGTGCAAGCGTTCACAAAACGCCACCACAACCGGGGTTTTACCGGTGCCGCCCGCATGCAGATTGCCGATGCAAATCACCGGAACCCGTGCCCTATAGGCTATCCCCGACCGCAACCGACGCGCCGTGGCATAGGCATAAGTCCAGCCGAGCGGTTGCAGAAGCCGAGCGATCAGACCGGGTGATTGTGGGGTGTTGTTCCAAAAGGACGGTGCGCGCATCAGCCGTTTCCATCCAGAATGCGGCGAATGCGTTCGCAAACCTGTTCGGTCACATCGGCCCCTTCGGATGCGACATTCCATGCCGATTGCGCCAACTTCGCCGCCCTTTCTGGTGATAAAAGGTCAGACAGCGCCTCGGCAAGATCAAATGGTGAGGCAATGGCGCGCGCGGCAACGGCGGCGCCAAGCCTGCCAAAGACATTGCCAAACCGGCCGGACTTCTGCCCGAACACGATGGCAGAGCCCAAAGCGGCTGCTTCCATCGGATTGCGATTGCACCCTGCACCAAGCAAACTGCCGCCCAAAAAGGTGACCGGGGCAAGGCGGTACCACAACCCCATTTCGGCGTCATCTTCGGGGATGAAAATCTCTATCTCTGCCTCGGGAGTTTCCTCACGGTTGCGCTGGGCTACCATCCATGCGTGGTCTTGTTCCAGTTCTGCGGCCAATGGGCCAGCCCGCTGGGGGTCTTCGGGTACAAGGATCAACAGCAATCGATGCGATAGGGCAATGGCCGATTTATGGGCCGCGATCACGGCTGCTTCTTCAGATTTGGGCACTGCGGCAGCCAGCCAAACCGGGCGCGAATGCATCAGGCTGGCAAGAGCCGCGCGCTCTGGTTCATTATAAGGAAGGACGGCGCTTGCTTCTTCCATGCGGCCCGCCAAATCAACCGAAATCGCCCCGGCTTTGCGCAGAGATTTCACTGCCGCCTCGTCGATCGCCATCACGTGCCGCAAGGTCATCAAGCAACTGCGCATCAGTCCAGGATACCAACCCTCGCGCTCTTTGATAAAATACGGTTCGCGCGCATCGACCAAGAGTGAAGGGATCCGGCGTTCGTCGGCCAAATGCAGCATTTCGGGCCGAATTTCGCCGTCGGAAAAGACGATGATGTCGGGTCGCCAATAGTCAAGGAAGGCTTTGGTATCGGCTGCAAAATCGGGGGGCGGTGGCTGGTTGATCATGCCCGATGGCCCACTACCTTGCTGCGCATCGGTGCCAAAAGACGCTGTCATCAGAATACTGACGCCCAAATCCTCTATCAATCGCGCAGCGAGTTGAGTCATGCGCCGGCCCGCAGCTTCGGTCGCGGCGTGAAGCCACAATACCTCGCCTGCGGGGCGGGCAGGCCGGGCGGCAGGGGCATCTGCCTCGCGCCGCGTGGTAAGGTTATAAAGCGTTCGGCCAAAGGACAGCGCCATCGTTCAGTGCCCTGCCCAAGCCAGCCGAAGATCAGCTGGACATAGCTTCGGTGTCAGAACCATGTGATCCTTCTTCGCGCAAGCGGTGAATATGGGCGATAAAATACCGCATATGCGCATTGTCGACTGTCGCCTGAGCCGCTTTTTTCCACGCGGAAAAAGCTGTGGCATAGTCGGGGAACATGCCGACGATATGGATGTCCTTAACATCTTTAAAGACGTTCTTTTGCGGCGAAATCAATTCGCCACCAAATACGAGGTGAAGCCGCTGTGTCATGACATATCCTGATTGTCGTTAAGGTCTTCCTACTGCTTAGGCACAAAAGCGTAAAGGGTTTGTAAGATTGCGGTCGGCGGGTTTGGCCGACTCCTTGTGCTCGTTCGACAAATGTTCGAAGAGTCCTCTATACACAAAGCCTTTTTCGCGCTATGGGGCAGTTTCGGCGCGGGAAATCCCAAGCGCAGACGGCGGGGAGGCCGGTCTGACAAGGGGTATGAGGTGCCGGTTTGGGCTTCAAGGGTGCAAAGGTGCGCCCCCCTTTATCAGGAATGAAAAATTGAACGACATGGGTATTGCCGCGCCATTGGCGCAGGCTTTGGCTGCTAAGGGCTATGAAAGCCTTACAGCTGTACAATTGGCTGTTTTGGCCCCCGAAGTGGCGGGCCGGGATGCTTTGGTTTCCGCGCAAACCGGTTCGGGCAAGACTGTGGCTTTTGGCCTTGCCATTGCGCCGCAGATCTTGGGCGATTCCGACAAACTGCTTTACGCAGATGTCCCGCAAGCGCTGATCATCGCGCCGACGCGCGAATTGGCACAGCAGGTCGCACGCGAGTTGGAATGGCTTTACGCCAGCGCTGGCGCGAAAATCGCCACCTGTGTGGGCGGCATGGATTACCGCGCGGAAAAGCGTACCTTGGACCGCGGCGCACATATCGTCGTGGGCACTCCGGGCCG
>JAAFIJ010000098.1 GCA_013298675.1 Rhodobacterales bacterium
CCAGCGTGTGGCTTTGGCCCGGGCGCTAGCACGCCAACCAAAGCTGCTTCTTCTCGATGAGCCGCTGGCAGCGCTGGACAAGAAACTGCGCGAGCATACCCAGTTCGAACTGATGTCCATTCAGGAACGTACGGGCGTGACCTTTATTGTCGTGACGCATGATCAGGAAGAGGCGATGACACTTTCGGACCGGATCGCCGTTATGGACAGCGGCAAGGTCAAGCAGGTGGGCAGCCCAAACGACATCTACGAATACCCCAACAGTCGGTTTGTGGCCGGGTTCATCGGCTCGATCAACAGCTTTGAGGCCAAGGTCATCGGGCGGATGGGTTCCCAACTCCGTCTATCGGTGCCCGCGATTGGCGGCGAGGTTCTCGCAAATGATCTCGCATCGGTTGCCGAAGGTCAGGCCGTTACGTTGGCCGTGCGGCCGGAAAAGGTTCACCTGTCCAAGGACCGTCCAGAAAGGGCGAATGCCTTCAAGGGGCATGTCAAGGATCTGGCCTATTTTGGCAAGGACAGCCTTTACCGCGTCGCATTGCCCGGAGCATTGGTGCAGGCGCACGCGGTCAACGCCCGTCGCGGCGATGAAGCCGCGCGGGTGGCCGACTGGGATGACGAGGTGTGGGTGTCCTTCGACTTGCCATCGGCCATCGTGCTGGTGGACTGATTATGTCTGATCCCAGCCGTCTATCCCGTTGGTTTAACAGCAAAGGTTGGGTAGCGATCCTGATCGGCGTGCCCTATGTTTGGCTTATCGCCCTGTTCCTACTGCCGTTCTTTATCGTGGTCGCCATGAGCGTGGCGACAAACACGCCGACCGCGCCACCGTTTTCTTTTGGCGGCGAGTATCCCCTGATCAACTTTGAATCTTTTGGCAGGGTTCTCACCGACACGCTCTATCTGCGCGCCTTCCTGACATCCATCTTCAATGCGCTGGTCGCAGCGGTCCTGTGCCTGTTGATCGGGTATCCGATGGCGCTTGGGCTGACGCGGGTTTCGCGCAGTTGGCGCAACATCTTGCTGATGTTGGTGATCCTGCCGTTCTGGACCTCTTTTTTGCTGCGTGTCTATGCCTGGATGGGGCTTATGGGCAAGAACAGCTGGTTTAATGGCTTTCTGACCGACGCCTGGAATTTCCTTGTGCCGATCGACTGGGCGGTCAAATCGGTTCCGATGATGAACACCAATTTTGCCGTCGTTCTGGTGATGGTCTACACCTATTTGCCGTTCATGATTCTGCCGCTTTTCGCCAGCCTTGAACGTCTTGACCCCACGCTGGACGAAGCCGCGATGGACCTTGGTTCGCGTCCGTCACAGGTGTTCCGCGACGTGACGCTTCCGCAATCAATTCCCGGTATTATCGCAGGCGGCATGCTGGTCTTTATCCCCGCCGCAGGAGAGTTGGTGATCCCGACGCTGGTCGGCAACGCGTCGCAACCGATGATCGGCAAGATCATCCAGGACGAATTCGGTCAGGCCCGTGACTGGCCGATGGCCGCGGCCGTCGCGGTGGCGCTTCTTTTGCTTATGGTGGTTCCGACGATGATTTACAGCCATTACCAAGCCAAGGCAGAGGGCACGAAATGAACCGCCGCCCGACCTTTCTGATCAGCGTCCTGTGTTTCGGTTTTGCGTTCTTTTACATCCCGATCCTGTCGATGATTGTCTACAGCTTCAATGCATCACGCCTTGCGACGGTCTGGGGCGGGTTTTCTACCAAGTGGTATAAGTCACTTCTGTCGAACCAGCAGGTCTGGGACGCCCTTATCCTGTCCCTGAAGATCGCTCTGGTGTCGGCAACGGTGGCAACGATTCTGGGCACCATGGCTGGGATCACCTTGGCGCGGTTCACGAAATTCAAAGGACGCACGCTGTTTTCCGGGCTTGTGACCGCACCCCTGATCATGCCTGAAGTGATTACAGGCATCTCGATGCTGATCTTTTTCATCTTGATGGCTAACTGGGTTGGCTGGCCTGCGCAACGCGGCTTTGCCACCATCACACTTGCGCATATTACCTTTTCGATGGTTTTCGTGACCACCATTGTCAACGCTCGCATGGTTCAAACTGACCGCGCCATCGAAGAGGCAGCGATGGACCTTGGCAGTCGCCCCTGGCAGGTGCTGTTCGACATCACTCTGCCAGTGATCTCGCCCGCTATCGCCTCGGGCTGGCTTCTTGCCTTTACCATTTCGCTGGATGACGTGGTGATCACCAACTTTACCACCGGGCCGGGATCGACCACTCTGCCACTTCTGATCTGGTCCAAGGTCAAGCTGGGCGTCACACCCGATATCAACGCCTTGGCGACGCTGATGGTCCTGACTGTCGGTGCTGGCGTGATTGTGGCGGGCATCATCCTGAGCCGGGCCGAGAAGCGTCGTCTTGCAGATGAGCGCATGGCTTTCCGCAAAAATGATTGATGTTCTTTATCATCTGCACGCGCCCCTTGGGGTGTCTGGCTCGGGTCGGGTGCGCTACGGCGCGGCAATGGCATTGTGGCGCGATGGTCTGATCACTGCCGAGGTTCTGGAGGTTTACCGCATTGCTTCGGCGCATGACCATCGCGACCCGCTGCAAGAGCTTTCCAGCCGGGGGCTGCCGCCTCCACCGTCGACGGGGCAGGGCTCGGCGGTCTTGCATTTTTACAAGGCAGCGCGAGACTATCTCTTGGCGCTTGATCACCCCGGCTCTGCCGACGTAGCGGCTGGCCTTGCCGCAGATCCGGGACCAGAACGCCCACAGACAGTCCGGCAGAATGCCACACAGGAAAAGTGGCTGCCGACGGCGCTTTCGCTGCTCGGTGCCACGCACCCAGATTTGGCAAGCGCCATTGCCTTGGCCGCCCCAATGCTGGAATGGGTCACCTATGACGCCTATCCGCGTGAACTGATCGGGGACGACTTCCCCACTAGCCATGCGTTTGCTTCGCTTGTCGGCGCCGATGCACCTTTTGCTGCGCACGATTTTGACATGGGTGTCTTCCTGATTGCTCCGGGTGTTTTGTACCGCGACCATCGACACCCCGCGCCGGAACTTTACGCCCCGTTGACCGGGCCGCATGGATGGCGCTTTGGGGCTGGGCGACCGGTTTTTGTCAAGCCCGCGCACGCACCCGTCTGGAACCCACCGCAAAAGCCGCACATGACCAAGGTGGGAAATGTCCCGTTCTTGTCTCTGTTCGTCTGGACGAAAGACGTGAACGAATTGGCGCATGTCATTCCCTGCGATGACTGGCCAGAGCTAGAGGCCAATCGCCTTGTCTGAAACACTGATCCACAACGCGCGCATCCGCACCATGGATCCCACGTCACCCCATGCCTCATGGGCGCTGGTGCGCGACGGCAGGATTGCTGGTTTGGGCTTGGGCGTCCCGCCCGATGCGACAAACAAGATCGACGCTGGCGGGCGGCTGGTGCTGCCCGGTTTTCAGGATGCCCATATCCACCTGTTGTCAGGTGGGATCGACATGGCGACGGCGGCATTCCTTTATGATGTGGCAGGCGAGCAAGAGTTGCTTGCTGCCCTGCGCGTCCATTCGACTGCCAAATCCCATTTGCCCATTGTCCTTGGTTCAGGCTGGCAGGCTGGCGTCTTTGGCGATCATAACCTGAATGCAACCCTTATTGACCGCGCGGTCAGCGACCGACCGGTGCTTATCTATGACAGTTCGTTCCACAATGCTTGCCTGAACAGCCGCGCAATTCAGTTGGCGGGGCTGCAGGATATGGCCGATCCGCCAAATGGCCATATCGTCCGCGATGCCTCGGGCCGCCCCACCGGCATGCTGCATGAAGAGGTCATACCACTTGTGGCCGAACGTCTGCCAGGATTGACCGAGGCCGACTGGATGGAAGGTCTGCGCGCAGGCCAAGCCCATGCCAATGAACACGGAATCACCGGAGTTCTGGACGCTCGAGTGACCGAGCGCGAGGCCGCCACTTATGGCCGTGCTGCTGCGAATGGCCTGTTGACGCTGCGGGTCGCGGGCACGGCGCTGGTAACCGAGGCCGATACGCCACAGACCGCCGTGGCGCGGCTGTCAGCATTGCGCGCCGCGCATCGCGGCCCTGATTTCCATGTCCATTCGGCCAAGTTCTTTATGGACGGGGTTTACGAAAACCGCACGGCCGCCAACTTGCGGGACTATGCTGATCGCCAAGGCGGCAACGCGCCCTGCATGTTCGGGGCCGAGCAGACCCGCGCTTTGATGACCGCGCTGGATGCCGCGCGTTTTGCGATCCATGTCCATGTTATCGGCGATGCCTCGGCCCGTCGCGCGATCGAAGGGTTGGAGGCCGCACGCGCCGCCAACGGTTATTGGCCTGCACAGCACCAACTGGCACATCTGCAACTGTTGGACCCCGCCGATTTCGCCCGCCTGCAAGGTCTGGCCACCGCCAATATCCAGCCCCTTTGGGCAAGGATCGAGCCGCCCTATTCCGACCCCTCGCTGTCGATGATCGGTCAGGACCGCTGGCCGGATGTCTATGCTTTCCGGCGCATCTTGGACGCGGGCGCAGACTGGTGCCTGTCCTCGGACTGGGCCGTTTCAACGCTGAACCCGTTCGAGATCATCGAAACCGCGATCACCCGGCAAAAGCGCGTTGATGATGACCCGCAGGCGCCGTTCTTTGCCGATCAGGCCCTGACGATCGAGGAATGCGTGCAAGGCTATACTGTCAATGCTGCGCGGGCCTGCTGGCGTAACCATTTCACAGGCATGTTGCGGCCCGGCTATTCCGCTGATCTGATCGTGCTGGACCGCGATGTGTTCACCTGTCCGCCACAGAATATTTCCCAGACACGCGTGCTGTGCACGCTGTTCAAGGGCCATGAAGTCTATCGTAACCCGGACTTTCCGGGATAAGAAAATCGCAAAAGCAGGAGAGTTTATCATGACCTTTTCGACCGCAGAACGCCGCATCGCCAACATACATAGCAGCGGCTTTGAAACCTTTACCTACCCCGATGGCGTCGCATTGGGGGACAGCATTCTGCAACTGGACGCCGACAAGACGCTTGGCGTCGGCTTTCACGTCTATCGCATGCCCCCGGGCATGACGACCCGTGCCCACCGCCACAATGGTCCAGAGCAATTCCTGATCCTTGAAGGTGAATTGGTGGAAAGCGATGGAACGGTGCTCAAAGCGGGCGATATGGTCTATTATGGGGATGGAAGCGTTCACAACTCGCACACGCCAAACGGCTGTCTGCTGGCGGTGCACATCAGCGAAGCGGAAACACCGACCGAATAGATGATCCTTGTAGGCGCATGCGTTTTGGGACTGCCGCATCGCCCCTTAAAATGCCCAGGCGCAACCCCAGCTCGCACCCCACGTAGGCGGAAGGCGTCGCAACTTGACCGAACATGTGCTGCGGTGGTGATTGAACCGCCGCGGCTTTGCCCGCAGGCAATCCCAGGGTGGTTCAGCCCAATAAGATCCTTTGCAACTGTGCGGTCCTGACCAGAAACCCAAAAACTTCCAACAAGGCGCAGACAAGTCTGTTCTGGGCGCCTTTGGTCTGGCGGGCCTATTGATCCAGCGGAAAGATCGGTCGCGGGACGTTTTTGTAGGGGCGCAGGTGGGCTTGCGGGGTCGACAAAGCGCCTGAGTCGCAGACGATGATGCGGGCGGCAATAGGCTCAAAGGCCGCGCGAAAGTGCTGCATGGATTTTAGCGCCACAACGGATTTTGTGGCTGGGTCGATGCCAAAGGCTTTGAATTGCTGTTGGTCCAGCATCTGTCCGCGCTCTGTGGTCACCAAAATGTCGATGCCCGCTACGCGAAAAACCACCGTCGGGCCAAAGCTGAACGGCAGACCACCAATCATCGGGCCGTCGCCGATAAGATGCCCATCCGACACATTTACGACGGTTCCGGTCAGGATCAGCGGGCCGCCGCCAAAGGCCGGGTCATTCTTTCCGCCAAGGGGCAAAGTAACCGTCGCCCCTTGTCCCGCCGAAGTAAGGGCGGCAGCAGCCTCGGGGTCGATGATCGGCGCAAAGGCCGCGTTCGCGATACCGGCCGACAACAGCGCCGCCAAAAGGTTTGTTGCGTCGCCGTAAGCGCCCGATCCGGGGTTGTCGGCATAGTCGGCAATGATAAGCGGGGCGTCCGCGTGGTGCGCGCGCGCCTCGGTTGCCGCTTCGTCCACTGTCAGATATCGGTTCACCGCCTGAAACCGGTTGGCCCAGATGTCATCCATGATGCCTTCGGCAATAACGCGCGCGCGCGATTCTGCGCTCGCGTTGGCACGGTCATAGGTGACCAGAGCCGACGGCCCGACGTCGGCGATGTCTGCGTCACCAAAGCCTGCATTGATTGAAACGGCCAGAATGCCGGGTTCTGCCTCGGCCGCGCGTGCACGGGCATACAGTGCCACCATTGCACCCGCATCTGAACGCCCGCCGTTGGTTTCATCCAGCATCGGCCGGTGGGCACGCAGGGTCGCGGGGCGGGTGGTTCCGTCCATCGCGCTTTGCAACAGGGTGGCGGCCTGCGCGCCCCGTGCGCGCATGTCGATATGGGGATAGGTTTTGTAGGACACGATGATGTTGGCCAGTCGCGCCATCAGCGGAGTCGCATTGGCGTGCAGATCAAGCGTGATGGCGATGGGCAGATCGGGGCCGACAATTGCACGCAGCCGTGTCAGCAACTCGCCTTCGCCATCCTCGCAAAATTCCGTTACCATCGCGCCATGAAGGGCCATCAGGATGCCCGACAATGAGGCCCGATGCGCATGTGCAGAGGCGCAGATCAGTCCGGCGATGTGTTCAAAAGCCTCGCGCGATACCGGTCCACCCGGTTCCGCATGGGCCGAGATGACGTGTTCAAGCTGCCATCCCTGTGCCTCTGCGACACCCAGAAAGCCGCCAAGTTCAGTATTGGCGGACCTGCGCCCGTCGATTGCTGTTTGACCTAGCGCCAGTTCGGAATTCGCAAACGCAGGCAACCCGGTCATTCCACGTTTGAAGGTGTTGCTTTCGTGCAGGAATTCGGCTGTCAGGACGTGGTGGGTCATAGCGCTCTCACATAGGGTTGAAGCAGGCAAAACGGTGACCGCTTTCGTTGGTCAGGGCTGGAATCTCGACGCGGCAGCGACCAGTTGCGTTCGGACAACGGGCGGCGAAGGCGCACCCGGTGGGCAGGTTGTAGGCTGAAGGAATCTCGCCCGACAGCGGCGCGATGGTTTTGCGGTGCACTGGGTCGGGGGTGAAATTGCTGGCCATCAGCGCGGTTGTATAAGGGTGGCGTGGGGCAGCCTGGGGGTGGGGCAATTCTTCGACAATCGCGCCCAGATACATTACGACGATGGACGAGCAGAAATACCGCACCAGCCCAAGGTCATGGCTGATGAACAGGTAGGTCAGCCCAAGGTCGCCCTGCAACCCCTGCAACAGGGCGATGATCTGCGCTTGGATCGACACATCAAGCGAGGCGGTCGGCTCATCCAGCACGATGAAATCGGGGCGCATTGCCAAGGCGCGCGCAATGCCGACGCGCTGGCGCTGCCCGCCCGACAACTGATGCGGATAGCTGGCGGCCATCTGGCGCGACAGGCCGACCTGATCCAGCAGTTCAGCGACACGGTTCGCCGGCAGTGCCGAACCTTGCACGGAGAAGGGTTCGGTCAGCACATCGGCCACGGTAAAGCGGGGGTCTAGCGAAGAGTAGGGATCCTGAAACACCATCCCCATGCGGCGGCGCAGGGCGCGCAACTGTCGTTTGGGCAGGGTGGTCAGGTCAGTGCCATCAAAAGTGACGCTGCCCGAAGTTGGCTCCAGCAGGCGCAGAACCAAACGCGCAAGAGTGGATTTGCCGCAACCGGATTCGCCGACCACGCCGACCACGCTGCGTTTGGGGATGGTCAACGACACATTGCGCACCGCCATCATGCTGCGCGGTTTCGACAACCAGCCGCCTGGTGTATCGAAGCGTTTGGACAGGCCCGAAATGGTTACAAGGTCAGACATCGGCACCTCCGGCCACGTGACAGGCGACCATCCCTTGCCCGAAGGGGCGCGGTTGTGGCGCCTCGGTCTGGCAACGGGCAACTGCCGCCGAGCAGCGCGGATGGAACCGGCACCCTGCCGGATAGCGTGCAACTCCCGGAACAGTTCCCGCAATGCCAGCCAGACTGCCCGGTTCCATTGCTGCCCGCGGGATGCAACCGATCAGCGCCGTGGTGTAGGGATGCGCGGGGTTTGCGAAAATCTCATGCACGGGGCGGGCCTCGGCGAGCCTTCCAGCATAAAGCACCGCGACCGAAGTACAGACCTGCGCCAACACCCCCATGTCATGCGTGATCAAGATCAGCGCAAGGCCCTTTTCGCGCACCAAAGTCGCAAGGATATGGATGATTTGCGCCTGAACGGTGACATCAAGCGCTGTCGTCGGCTCGTCCGCCACGATCAGGTCAGGCTCTCCGGCAAGCGCCATCGCGATGACGATGCGCTGCTTCATGCCACCCGACAACTGATGCGGATACGCGTCGCAGATCGTTGCCGCCTCGGGGATGCGC
>JAAFIJ010000099.1 GCA_013298675.1 Rhodobacterales bacterium
ACGGCCCCGGCACAGACAGCTGTAGACAACTTTTTTGGAACCGCAGCCGTGGGCGATTTTGGCACAAGCGGTGGGGCAGTGACCTATTCTGGCCCGGACGAATGGCGCTATCGCCGCTTTATCCTGCATTATGCCAAGTTGTGCGCCCTGGCTGGCGGGGTTGACAGCTTTTGCATCGGGTCTGAAATGCGCGGACTGACCCAGATCAGAGGGGCAGGCGACAGCTTTCCTGCCGTTAACGCTTTGCGCACCCTTGCAGGCGACGTACGCACGATCCTTGGGGCGGGAACCAAGATCACCTATGCGGCGGATTGGTCCGAATACTTTGGCTATCACGCTGATGGGAATGTGTATTTTCACCTCGACCCGCTGTGGTCAGATCCGCAAATCGACTATGTCGGAATCGACAATTACATGCCACTTGCTGATTGGCGTGATGGAACTGATCACGCTGATGCCGCGTGGGGAGATCCGCGCAATGTCGATTATCTGAAATCCAATATTGCAGGTGGTGAAGGGTTTGATTGGTACTACGACAGCCCTGAAGGCGAGTCTGCCCAAGTGCGCAGGCCCATCGAGGATGGCGCCTTTGGTGAACCATGGATATTTCGGTACAAAGATCTGAAAAGCTGGTGGGGCAGCTCTCACCACGAACGGATCAATGGCCTTCGCGCTGCCACACCCACCGCGTGGCAGGCCTATTCAAAACCCATCCGCTTTACCGAATTTGGCTGCGCTGCAATCGATCGGGGCGCCAATCAACCCAACCGATTCTTGGACCCGAAGTCTTCGGAATCCGGCTTGCCCAAGTATTCAAACGGTGACCGCGACGATCTGATGCAAACAGCCTACTTCCAAGCGTTGTCATCGTTTTGGAATGATCCCGTGAATAACCCAATGTCACCCGTTTATGCGGCCCCCATGCTCGACCATGCGCACAGCTTGGCATGGGCCTGGGACGCACGTCCGTTTCCTGTCTTTCCAAACGCTGCAGCCCTTTGGTCAGACGGCGACAATTTTGATCGTGGCCACTGGATCAACGGACGCTCTGCCGGGTTGCCCTTGGCGTCGGTGATCGCCGAAGTTGGTCAGGCGGCAGGAATCGCCCAAGTACACGCGATGGCCGCATACGGCATAGTGCGCGGGTATGTAGTGCAAGATGTGGCCTCTGCTCGGTCCATCTTGCAACCATTGCTGCTTGCTGCTGACGCCGAAGCCGTCGAAAGAGAAGGCAAGTTGCAGTTTTTTTCCCGCAAACAAGCCACCACTTTCGCTCTGGACACGCAAAGACTTGCCAAAACGTCTGAAATTGAAGGTCGGATCGAATCCACCAAAGCCTCTGGCTTGGACAATCCCAAGAGGATCGCCGTCAGCTATGTAGAGGCTGAAGCAGATCACGCGATCAGAACAAGCGAAGCTGTCGCGACGACAGCCGATCAAGACATCATTTTGCAAAGCGAATTACCGCTCGCCTTGACCAATGCCGAAGCCTATGAACTGGCCGAACGGTGGATGTATGAGGCGCGAATTGCGCGTGAAACGCTAAGGTTTGCATTGCCACGGTCGATGATCGGAATCGGCGCAGGGGACGTGGTGCAAATTGAAGACGGGCTTTACCGCATTGACCGGTTAGAGTTGGGTGATCTGCAGATCGTCGACGCCACAAAAGTGCAGACAAGGGGCGCGCGCGCGGTGCCCCTAACCAACAAACCCAAGTCCACAATCGCTTTTCTGCCTGACTTGCCAGTTTATCCGGTGTTCTTGGATCTTCCTATGTTGACTGGCGCTGAGGTGCCCTATGCACCGCATGTCGCGGCCACCGCCAATCCTTGGAAAGGCGACATCTCTGTCTGGAGTTCCAGCTCGGGCGAGGGATTCACCCTAAACCAAACCCTTGGCCAACCTGCGATGATTGGTCAGACAGAAACACTGTTGTCACCCGCCCCAATGGGGGTTTGGGACAACGGGCCCAAACTGCGCGTGCACATCGAACAAGGGAACCTGTCGTCTGCGCAAACTTTGGATGTTTTTGCTGGGGCCAACAGCTTTGCCATCGGTGATGGTACGGCGAACAATTGGGAAATTGTTCAGTTCGTCAATGCCGAACTGGTCCAACCCAATACCTATGACGTGTTCACCCGCCTGCGCGGACAAGCCGGCAGTAACGTCGCCGGACAGACACCTTGGCCTATTGGCAGCACATTTGTGTTGTTGAACTCGGCCCTAAAGCAACTGACCTTGCCCAGTGCCGCACGTGGTTTGGACCGCTATTATCGTACCGGATGGGCGGAAAAGGGATATGCAAACAGCTCTGTCGTTGCCAATTTGCTGGCTTTCCAAGGGATTGGCTTGCGCCCTTATACGGTCGGACATCTTAAGGTGACCGAGGTTGCGGCATTGACACGTTTTGACTGGGTGCGTCGGACACGTGTTGATGGGGACAACTGGCTTTCCGCCGAAGTCCCCCTCTCGGAAGAGACAGAGTCCTATACCGTCACTGTGATGCAAGGGACCACTGTGTTACGTCGCGAATTGGTTGCAGCACCGACGTGGGATTATACCATGGCCATGAAGACGACGGATGGGCTGGTCGGAGCTTACCAAGTTTCCATAGCCCAAAACTCCACCATTTTTGGTGAAGGGCCGGGGCAAACAATAAGCGTGGCTTAACCCGATGCGCCGCGTTTTGCTCACAGATATTCTTGCGGCAAGCACCCTGATTGCGGCGGCTCCCAAATCACATTGGGGGTCGCTTTCACAGCAAATCATTGCACAAACAGAGGCAGCCTATCGCTACTTTAAACGCTTCAAACGCGCGCATCCTTTGTGGGGCGACGGCAGCCTTGCCGCGCGGACGGGTGGTCAGGTTTGCATCCGGTACCAAGATTTGAACGCCCCGCATGATCTGGAGGCGCTTGGCTGGTTTTTGTCAACTCTGGCTGCACATAAAATGACCCCAAAATGAGTGACACCTACGCCTCGCTAAGGGCTGTTTGACACAGGGCAATTGTGTTACCATCTGCCTCAAACCAGGAGGGCCGAACATGGCTGAAACGCGTTCAAAACTTTCAACGATCGATCCAGTCTGGAGCCGTGTGCGCGACGAGGCCTTCGAGATGGTCCGCAATGAGCCGCTGTTGGGTGGTTTGGTGCATTCAAGCCTGTTGCACCACGGTTCTATTGAACGGGCCTTGGCCTACCGCTTTTCGCTGAAACTCGCATCCGGTGAAATGAGCGAGCAAATTTTGCGTGAAATCGCGGATGAAGCCTATGACAGCGATGCAGATCTGGGCAAGATTGCCCGCGCTGACTTAACCGCTGTGTTTGAGCGTGACCCTGCTTGCCTGCGCCTGATCCAGCCCATCTTGTTCTTTAAGGGGTTTCAGGCGGTTCAAGCCTACCGTATCGGCCATTGGCTATGGCAAAATGGCCGTAAAGACATGGCCTATTTTGTGCAGATGCGCGTCTCTGAGGTGTTTGGCGTCGATATTCATCCCAATGCCAAAATTGGCCGCGGTATTATGATCGACCACGCCCATTCCATTGTTATCGGTGAAACGGCCGTCGTCGGAGACAATGTGTCTATGCTTCACTCGGTTACTTTGGGTGGGACGGGCAAAGAGGACGGCGACCGCCATCCAAAAATTGGCAACGGGGTGTTGATCGGGGCAGGGGCCAAGGTTTTGGGTAATATCACCATCGGCCACTGCTCACGGATCGCGGCAGGTTCGGTCGTTCTGCAAGATGTGCCTCCCTGTAAGACAGTGGCCGGGGTGCCAGCGCGCGTCGTGGGAGAAGCAGGGTGTGATCAACCATCAGTTTCTATGGATCAGCTTTTCAAGGGTGAAATTTAACACTCTCAACCCCAAAGAAATAGGGCCCGGAACGTTGGTTCCGGGCCTTTTTCTGTTCACGCCAACATCGCCATCGGGTTTTCAAGATTGTTCTTGATTGCGGTCAGCAATTGCGCGCCAACGGCACCGTCAATCACTCGGTGATCCACCGACAGCGTGACTGACATCACAGTTCCAACCACCACGGCACCGTTCTTGATGATCGCTTTGGCAACTCCCGCACCAACCGCCAGAATTGCAGCATGTGGCGGATTGATGATCGCATCAAAACTATCAATGCCAAACATGCCCAAATTGGAAATCGCAAAACTGCCGCCTTGATATTCATGCGGCGCCAGCTTGCGATCACGCGCACGTTTGGCCAAGTCTTTCATTTCGCTCGACAATGCGGACAGGGTTTTGCCCTCGGCGTCGCGCAGGACCGGTGTGAACAATCCGCCTTCGATCGCAACCGCAACTGCCACATCAGACTTGGTGAATTGCAGCACACGGTCACCCGCCCATACTGCATTCGCCACCGGCACCTGTTGCAGCGCCAAAGCACAAGCTTTGATGATGAAATCATTGACCGAAAGCTTGACGCCGCGACCCTCAAGCTGCGTATTCAACTGCGCTCGAAACGCCATCAGCGCGTCCAGTTCGATATCGCGGCGCAAATAGAAGTGCGGAACGGTCTGTTTCGCTTCGGTCAGACGCGCCGCAATGATCTTGCGCATCCCGTCAAGTTTAACTTCGGTAAACGGCCTGTCGGCATATGTTTTCATAACGGCTTCGGTGCTTGGACCCGTCGGCATGGACGCAGACACGGCAGCAACCGGTGCCATCGTCGCAACGGGCGCGACAGCAACGGCCTTGGCCCCCTCAACATCGCTGCGCACGATGCGACCATGTGGACCAGAGCCTTTGATCGTGCCCAAATCCAACCCTTTGTCCGCAGCAATCCGCCGCGCCAGTGGCGATGCGAAAACCCGCGTGCCAGCAGCCTTTGCCGCGATCACGACCGCAGCAGCGATTGGCGCTGGCGCAGCCGTCGCGGCAACAGCAACCGCAGCTTTTGCCGGCGCAACCTCTGCCGAACCACCATCTTCGATCAACACAGCAATTGCTGTATTCACCTTTACGCCGGCAGTGCCTTCGGCGATCAGAATGCGTCCCATGACGCCCTCATCAACGGCCTCAAACTCCATCGTCGCCTTGTCGGTTTCAATTTCAGCGATGATCTGGCCCGACTTGACCACATCACCTTCTTTGACCAACCACTTTGCCAGCGTGCCTTCCTCCATCGTCGGAGAAAGGGCGGGCATCAAAATTTCAATTGCCATCTTCTTCTCCTCAACGGTAGCAAACAGATTTGACAGCGGCCACGACTTCGGCCGCAGTGATCAGCGCGAGCTTTTCCAAATTCGCGGCATAGGGCATAGGGACATCTTTGCCGGTGCAGGTGACGACAGGCGCATCCAGATAATCAAATGCACGCTGCATAATGGTCGACGCCAAATGATCGCCGATTGACCCCACAGGGAACCCTTCTTCGACCGTGACGCACCGGTTGGTCTTCATCACAGATGCCAGCACCGTGTCGTAATCAATCGGACGCAGCGTGCGCAGGTCAATCACCTCGGCCGAAATGCCATCCGCCGCCAACAGATTTGCTGCCTCAAGCGCATAGGTCATGCCAATACCGAACGAAACGATCGTCACATCAGTGCCTTCGCGCCAGATCTTTGCTTTGCCAAACGGAATGGTAAAGTCCGCAATATCCGGCACTTCAAAAGACTTGCCATACATGATCTCATTTTCAAGAAAGATCACTGGGTTCGGATCGCGGATTGCTTGTTTCAGCAATCCTTTTGCATCCGCTGCCGAGTAAGGCATCACAACTTTCAAACCTGGAATGGCCGCGTACCATGCGGTAAAATCTTGGCTGTGCTGTGCACCAACACGTGCTGCCGCACCATTTGCGCCCCGGAACACAATCGGGCACCCTAACTGGCCACCCGACATATAATTGGTCTTCGCGGCCGAGTTTAGAATGTGATCAATGGCTTGCAGCGCAAAGTTGAATGTCATGAATTCAACGATCGGGTTCAAGCCACCCCATGCCGCCCCAACAGCAATACCGGTAAAGCCCATCTCGGTGATCGGCGTGTCGACGATCCGTTTGGGCCCGAACTCGTCCAACAACCCTTGCGAGATTTTATAGGCACCTTGGTACTGGCCAACCTCTTCGCCCATCAGCATGACATTCGGATTGTCGCGCATCTCTTCGGCCATCGCTTCACGAAGCGCCTCACGCACCGTCATGGTTTTCATCGGTGTACCCTCTGGCCAATCGGCCGAGGCTTTTGACGTGATTGCCATCGGGGCCTTCAAAGGTGCGGCAACAACTGCGGCAGTAACGGGCGCAGCTGCCTTTGGGGCAGGGGCCGCACGCGCGTCCAAGCTTTCGCCCGCGTCAACCAACACCGCAATCGCTGTGTTCACCTTTACGTTCGCGGTGCCCTCTGCGACCAAAAGCCTACCCACAACGCCTTCATCAACGGCTTCGAATTCCATCGTGGCTTTGTCGGTTTCGATCTCTGCAATAATCTGCCCGGATTTAACTGTATCGCCTTCTTTGACCAACCATTTGGCCAAAGTTCCCTCTTCCATTGTGGGTGAGAGGGCCGGCATAAGAATTTCAATTGCCATGGTTCAGTCCCCTCAAGCGTAAATGTTGGTGTAAAGCTCTGACAACTCTGGCTCAGGGCTTTCTTTTGCGAACTCTGCGCTTTCGTTCACGATGTCTTTGATATCTTTGTCGATTGTCTTAAGATCGTCTTCAGACGCAAGTCCCGCATTCAACAGCAAATCGCGCACATGTTCGATGGCGTCCTTTTCGTCTTTCATTTTCTGCACTTCTTCCCGTGTCCGGTACTTGGCAGGGTCAGACATCGAATGGCCGCGGTAACGATAGGTCATCATTTCCAGGATGTAGGGGCCATTTCCAGCCCGGCAATGCGCAACAGCTTTGGCACCAGCCGCCTGAACGGCCAACACATCCATCCCGTCTACCTGCTCACCTGGAATACCGTAAGCTAGCCCGCGCCCGAACAAAGTTTCGGATTTCGTCGAGCGTGCTTGTGACGTGCCCATCGCGTAATGGTTGTTCTCAATGACGAAAATAACCGGCAGCGCCCAAAGCTCTGCCATATTATAGGTTTCATAGACTTGGCCTTGATTGGCAGCGCCGTCGCCGAAATAAGCGAAGGTCACGTTGTCATTGCCCTTGTACTTATCAGCAAAGGCAAGACCTGCGCCCAGAGGCACTTGCGCGCCCACGATGCCGTGCCCGCCATAGAAATGCTTTTCGCGGCTGAACATGTGCATGGAGCCACCCTTGCCACGCGAATAGCCGCCCGAACGACCGGTCAATTCGGCCATCACGCCCTTGGCACCCATGCCGCAGGCCAGCATATGACCGTGATCGCGGTACGATGTGATCCGCTTGTCACCCTCTTTTGTGCAGGCTTCAAGCCCGACCACGACCGCCTCTTGCCCGATATACAAGTGACAAAAGCCACCAATTAAACCCATACCGTACAGTTGACCGGCCTTTTCTTCAAAGCGGCGGATCAAAAGCATCTCACGGTAGTATTTCAACAGGTCATCTTTTGAGACGTTCGATTTCTCAGGTGACTTTTTCGCGGCCAAAGGGGCGCCCTCCCGACAAGGTGAAGTAGTTCAGTATTAAACTATTCATACAGCATCGGGCAAAAAAGGGCAAAATGTATTTATCCCCCGAAAGAGATGAAACAACGCTTAATCCTGAATGGTTTAGCGAATGACGATTTCATCCGCGCGCAGGTATCCCAAGACGGACCGCGCGCGTTCGTCCAGCAAATCGATATCCAGATACGAATCTGATAAGCGATGAGTCAGGTTTTGCATTTGCCCAAGCTGCGCCAAAAGGGCATCTCGATTGAGCCGCAAAGTGTCTGCTTCAGCATTGATCTGCACCCGCCGAAATAGCCCGTAATCACCTTGCACTGCGGCAAAAGTAAAATACCCACCCAAAGTGATGGCCGCGACGATAAAGAAAGCACCGCCCAATGCGGGGCGCGAATGTGGTTGTGTCATCTGCGTCGCCTCATACCTCCGCCCCTCATGCATCGGGGACGGTTTGTTTAAGCAGTTTAGGGCGATTTCTCCAAAATGTGAAGACAAAACTAACGTTTCCGGCTGCACTTTCAGGCGAAAATAAAAAAGGGGCGCAGCACTGCGCCCCTTTTGATTTCAAACGCAAATCCCGCGCGTTGCGGTGAAATCAGGCTCTGCCCTTATAGATATCCACCAACTTGGACAGCATCGCCAAGGCATCCTCGCGCTTGCGCTGAAAGCTGTTGCGTCCGATGATGGATCCGTTGCCACCACCATCGCGAATAGCGCGTGCGTCATCAAAGACCGCGTCCGTGCCTTTGGCAGCACCACCCGAAAAGACCACAATCCGACGTCCTGCGAAAGACGCATCCATGCAATGTTTCACCCGTGCCGCTTGGGTCGCGACATCGATCTTTTCCTTTTCATAGACCTTCTTGGCCTCTGGCAGCATCAAGTGATCGGTTGAAAGTTTGATCTTGATGATATGCGCACCAAGCAGAGCCGCAATTTGCGCCGCATAGGCCGCG